>JBFMDX010000006.1:0-205257 GCA_040753795.1 Thermodesulfobacteriota bacterium | reverse complement strand
CGCGATCCGGCTGGGTCTGATAGAGATGACCATTCCCGACAAACCGCGTAGCAGCAAACAGAAATATACCGGCTGACCGACAGGGGGAGACGGTTGCTGGCAGGAAAGAAAAAGGAATAGGGAAATTCCGATGATCCCCTGAACGCGAAACCCACGGACCGGGTCAAGCCCAGGCCGAAGGGATGAGGGGTCAAGCCGCCTTTCGGACCATGGCTTCCCTCGCATCCGCGACTTCCGTGCTTTCAAGATACTCGTCAAACGTCATGAGCCGGTCGATGACGCCGCCCGGGGTGATCTCGATCACCCGGTTTGCCAGGGTATTCACGAATTCGTGGTCATGGGAGGTGAACAGAATCACTTCCCTGAATTTGATCAGGCTGTCATTCAGCGAGGTGATGGATTCCAGGTCGAGGTGGTTGGTGGGTTCATCCAGCATCAGGACATTGGATTCGGCCAGCATCATCCGTGAGAGCATGCAGCGAACGGTTTCCCCGCCGGAGAGCACATGGATCTTTTTTAGGGCCTCGTCCCCGGAAAAAAGCATGCGTCCCAGGAAGGCCCGGGCAAAGCTTTCACCCTCCGTGGGGGGCGCGAACTGCAGGAGCCACTCGATAATGGTCATATCGCCGTTGAAATAGGCGCTGTGTTCCTTGGGAAAATAGGAGTGGGTAATGGTGACCCCCCAGGAAAACGTGCCGCTGTCCGGTTCCATCTCCCCGGCCAGGATTTGAAAAAGAGTGGTCTTGGCCAGGCTGTTGGCGCCCACAAAGGCGATTTTATCGCCGCCGTTCACGATAAAACTCACGTTGTTCAGCACCTTTACGCCATCGATGGTCTTCGTGAGCCGCTTCACTTCCAGAATTACATTGCCGCAGGGGCGTTCCGGCTTGAAGCAGATAAACGGGTATTTGCGTGACGACACGGGCATGTCCTCGATGGTGAGTTTCTCCAGGAGTTTTTTTCGGGAGGTGGCCTGTTTCGCCTTGGAGGCGTTGGAACTGAATCGCTGGATAAACGCCTTGAGTTCATCGGCCCGATCCGTGGCCTTTTTGTTTTCCGCCTGTTTCTGTTTCAGGAAGAGCTGGCTGGCCTGATACCAGAAATCGTAGTTCCCCACGTACACCGCGATTTTACTGTAATCGATGTCGGCAATGTGGGTGCATACCTGGTTCATGAAATGACGGTCGTGCGACACCACGATGACCGTGTTCGGGAATCGGAAGAGAAACTCCTCAAGCCAGGCAATGGATTTGATGTCCAGGTTGTTGGTGGGTTCGTCCAGGAGCAGGACGTCCGGGTTTCCGAACAGGGCCTGGGCCAGGAGCACCCGCACCTTTTCCCCGCCTTCGAGGTGTTTCATCTTTTTCTGATGCAGCGCTTCGGAAATCATCAGATTTTTTAAAAGGACCGCCGCTTCGGATTCCGCTTCATAGCCGTTCATCTCCTCGAATTCGGCCTCAAGCTCACTGGACCGGATTCCGTCCGCCTCGGAGAAATCGGGCTTTGCATAAAGCGCGTCCCGCTCCGTCATGATGCGGTAAAGCCGTTCATGGCCCATGATCACGGTGTGTAAAACCGTTTCCTCGTCAAAGGCAAAGTGGTCCTGACGCAACACCGCGATCCGTTCCCTGGGCCCCACAGAGACGCTTCCCCTGTCCGGATCGATCTCTCCGGCCAGAATTTTCAGAAACGTGGACTTTCCCGAGCCATTGGCGCCGATGAGTCCGTAACAGTTGCCCGGTGTGAACTTGATATTGACATCCTTGAACAGTATCCTCTTGCCGTAGGCGAGGGTGACGTTGGTTGCGCAGATCATTTTTATTCAACTTCCCTTCTCGTTTCATTAAATAAAAAAACCACAGGAAAGCTCCTGCGGCTTAAAAATATGAGGACGCTATCATCTTTTGAATGAAAAGGGAATTTATTTGCCTCTTGTTCTTCGAACACCGGCAACCCCGCTAAAGCGGGGCCGGTGCCACCCAACGGAAAGGATAACCGCCAGGATTTATGAGATCCGTGGCAGAAAAGTGATGCTCGGCAGGGATCTGGCGGATCTTTACGAGGTTGAAACCAAATATTTAAAACGTGCGGTCAAGCGAAACATCGAACGGTTCCCTGAAGATTTCATGTTTGAGTTAACCAGAGCAGAAATGGATGATTGGAGGTGCCAATTTGGCACCTCCAATTCTGAGAAAATGGGGTTAAGGCATCCATCAATGGCTTTTACCGAACAAGGTGTGGCCATGTTATCCAGCGTTTTAAAGAGCAAACGGGCTGTTCAGGCCAATATTCAGATCATGAGAGCCTTTACCCTGATGCGGACTATGGTTAGCGGATATAAGGAGTTAATGGCTAAAATTGAGGCCATGGAAGAAAAATATGATGAGCAGTTCCAGGCGGTGTTTACGGCTATTAAACATTTGATCGAAATCGAGGAACAGCCAAAACGCAAAATAGGATTTTAACCAGGCAATGGCCTGCCTATGAATTCCCGCCTGCCGCCATTTTTTGCAGGAACTCAAGCCGTTGGCGGTTTTGCGGATCGTCATAGGGTTCGTTGCTGTAGAGGTCAAGGTCACGGCCCTGGATGATGAACGATTCCGTTGTTGAGGAACCATACCCGGTCGTATCCTCGGGGGTTGGGGGAGGCATGGTGATATTGATGTCTTTTAACAGGTAGGGGCCGGGGCTGCCCTTGGCCCTCAGGGTGGCGGCATGAACCCGGACCAGGCCTTCATTGTTTTCCCGGGTCAGGGTGAATGTCGAATTCAGGTGGCTGATCGGCTGGCCGCCGGATTCGTCAAAAAGATTGGCCTGGAAACTGTATCGCCCCGGTTTTTCGACGTCCAGGTAGGCCGGTATCACCAGGTCCGCCCCGTCAACATAGGATTCGCCAAGGCGCGTCAGTGTGGCCGTGTTCTCATACACTTTGACAACAGCGGCGATCGTTTCCTGATCGCCTGTCGCAAAGGAAATCCCGGCGGTTAGCGTCACTTCGCCCGGGCCGGCTTCTTTCAGCATGCCCGCGGGGATGGTCCCGGCGTAAACAATGGAATTTTCTTCCCCCCGGGATTGGCTCAGGCTGACGAGCGTCCGCGTTATCCCCTTATCAGACAGGGAGAGGTCAACCCCGGCAACAGCATTATTGCCTTCCTGGCCGCCGCTGATGATGACTTTTACGGGCAGACCAGCGTCCCGGTTGACAATATAACGGTCAAGAACCATTGAGGCTGACATCCCGTTATGAAGAGGGGTTTCCACGGGGACGAACGCCCGCGGGTTGAGCAGGTTCCAGTCGTTTTCGTCAAGCGGTTTGGAGTATTTGGGATATTGGATATTTTGCCTGTATGCCTCAGCGATATCCGCCATCTGGTATCGCATGCCTTCGGGTATCTCAATTTCATCCTTCTCCTCCGGCTCTCCGGCGGGAACCGCTTTCGCGACCGGGGTTACCGGTCGGGCGCCAGCGTCCTTGGCCGGGCTGGAGGAGGGGGTCGATTCAGGCCGGGGGGACCTCATCAAGAGGCTCACGACAACGGCCAGCAGGGCAAGCGCAGGCAGGCAATAGATGGCGAACTTTCGACGGGTCATATTTGATCCTGAAAAAAGCTGCCCGGCAACAGGCGTTGCAGGGCAGCATAAAAGGGCAATCTTCCCAAGTGTTATTGCTTACTCATTAAGCGTTTCATAAACCAGCCGCACAACGGATTTCGTGTCGGAATTCGTTACATACTGCCATGTGCCGGTTTCTTTCCAGAACTCCCACCATTTCCGGGTCACGGTGTAAGTATAGGTATTGAAATCAACATTCAGGCCGGCATTAAAATTGTTATACACATACGTCGCCTTACCCTGTTGCGCATCATCGGCAAGGTTGTAATGGGTATATTTAGCCGCCATCAGGACGGGAAAGTGATTATAGAGCAGACCGCTCGGGCCCTTATAACTGCCGCGTTTGCCATCATAGTTAACACAGCTTGAGCAGCTTTCAATGCCTGCCGGAGATGACGCGCCGCAGGATGATGAAGCCGGAATTAACGTGTCATCTTCGCCCTGAATCAACTGGCTGATCGGGTTGAGTGTATTGAGGCCGCCGTTGCCGCCCGCTGAAAAACGAAGGCGGGGGACGTCATTGGGCGCCATTGAGAGACTCCGGGCGCCGTTATAGGTAAGATCGTTAATCACGCCGAGATTGTTATAGTTGCTTAAATCCTGGCTCAGGCCAAACGCCAGGGCGACAAGCGTTTTGGTCGCTGCCGGCAGGAAAGCCGCCCCAACGGCAAGATTCGCCATATCCGTACCGCCGCCGGCGCCGACAAAATCAATCGTCGCGATAATATTCAGCGGTTTGTACCCGGCGTTTTCCAGCCACGCCGCCTGGTTTTCAATGAAATGCCGGGCCACCTGGTCACCGGTGCTGACCGTCACCAGAACACACCCCTCATCGCCGAGCCCCTGCGCGGAATAAACTTTGGCCTGTTCCAAGAGCTGCCTGGAAATTCTGCCTTCCACGCGTTCGGCGCTGGACCAGTTTAAAAAGCCTTCGGACCTATCACGAAAGTAGGGCGAATGGGTCCGCCTGGCATAGATTTCCGCGTCACTGGGGTTGAGTAACAGATCTTCCGGCACGAATCCGTGGATAAAGAGGACATTGTATCCCGCTATCTTGGCGGAAGCCGTTGTTGTGAACATTCCCGCGACCGCCATTGCAAGCAACATGGCCACCAGCGTTTTCTTCACCAGATTACCTGTTTTCATGTTTCCTCCCATTGTTGTTTGGCGGGCATTTTGAACCACTTAAGATAACGGCTTCCCATTTTATGAGCATAAACATCGTCAAAACATTTATAATCAACATAGCATCAATCATGCCAAATATTTTATCTTTAATATTCAGCATGTTGTAGTTTTCATCACCCGCAAGGTTGCCAAATAGGGAAGATGGCGTTACCAAATACGGAATATCTGCGATAATTCGGGGTCGGACCAAGTCAAAATTTTGAAATGTTTAGAAAAGTATATCGAAAAGGAGGCTGAAAACAGGCTTAAAAGGGCCTTTTGGGGGCTAAAAACATTGTAAGCTGCCCAAAGAAAAAGCCTGGAGCCTGTTTGGAGCGCTCACTCAAAGCGGGATCATTACAGTGGCAGGTCGGTTGCCCGGACGGATTACTTATCCGTGCGACCATAAGGTTCAAACACCGCGAACAGTGAGAACCATTCATTGTTGTATGAAAACTGGATGCCGAGACCATCAGGGTCCTGCCGGGAAACAAACCCTTCGGTTTCCATGGTCAGCCGGCTGTGCTCCGCTTTGAGGATGATCTCAACCCGGCACGGGGTTTTCTCCGGCACTTTTTGATCGGTTTCCACAAAAATGCCGATAATGCTGATGTTTTTCATTTTAGCGGAGATAATGGTATCAAGTTGGTCAAATTTGAGAAGCACCTCCGTCACAAAAGGTACACGTAACCGGACCCGCTGATTGTCTTTCGTCTCCATCTTTTCCCCCATTCCATTCTATGGTTTAGGACGGTTGTTTCACATAAATCGCGACAAAGTCAAGCAAGGGTTATTCTTCCCATTAAATTTGCTCAACATATTGAATAAATTTAATGGGTATCTCTAAAAACTAGAATTTTGGTCCGATGCCAAGGTGTGCTGTCGCCGCCATCACGCCATCAATCCGGACAAATGATTCTAACCGTCGGGAAATACGTCCTGTATCTGGCCTTATCCCGAGTGATCAAATCCAGGTCAAGTACGGCGGCCTGGGCGCCGATATAGAAATCAGGTAAATGCGATTGCTTGACGCCCTTCGCCTTCCTGTATCTGAGATAAGCTTTTCCGGCCAGGAACAAGGCTTCTCTGGGAATTTCCAGCATCTGGAATCCGCCTTGCTGAAGCGCCGATTCCAGTTCTTCAATTTTTTCAAAGCCCGCTGATACTTCCGTATAAATTATCGGGTTAATGTAAAGTGTCGTCCGATCGCTAAATTTTGCCAGAACCGTTTCAGACCAGTCAGCCCAATCCGGATCATCAAGAAAAATATCCAGAAGAACATTGGAATCGACCAGAACGCCCTTCATCTGTCCGTCCTCGTCAAGGCCATGATTTCATCGGTCGTCATTTTAACAGTGGCGGCGCCGCGCAGCTTCGCGAATTTCCGGGTGGATGCTTTCACCCCTTTTTTTTTCACTAAAAACACACGGCCTTTTTGCTCGACAAAATCGACCTCTGTTGCCGGAGTGATTCCCAGTTTTTCGCGAATATGCTGGGGAATTGTCACCTGACCTTTGGTGGTTACTCTCATGATCTGCCCTCCAGTAATATGTATTACCAGTAATAGTAATACCAGACATGAACGATGTCAATTCAGGAAAGTGTGGGGACGTCCCCATACGTATTATCGTTTCTTGGGTTTGTGCTTTATGACCGTCTTAACGAATTTCCCGAAGGCCCTGTCTTTCTGCCGTTTCTCAAAATAGGACAGCTGGTTGTAATCGGATTCCTTTTTGATTTTCATGTAATTCTGATATCTCTCTTCGGGGATTTGCCCATCCGCTACGGCCTTTAAAACCGCGCATCCCTTTTCATTGGTGTGGGTACAATCCTGGAATTGGCATTGCTCCGCGAACGCTGAAATTTCCGTAAAGGTGTCATCGATTCCGGTTTCCAGGGAAACATTGCCCAGCTCTCTCATGCCCGGCGTGTCGATCAGCATGGCGCCCCATTCCAGCCTGATCAGCTGCCGGGAGGTGGTGGCATGTCTGCCTCTGCTGTCCTTTTCCCGGACAGGTTTGGTGGCAAAGGCATCGTCTCCGATCAGGTTGTTTAACAGGGTCGTTTTGCCGACACCGGAAGAGCCCAGCAGGCAATAGGTTTTGCGGGGAGCCAGAAGTGCTTTCACGCTTTGCACGCCGGCCTCGCTCCGGTTGCAGAACGGCTGTACCGGCAGAGCGGGCATGATCTCATGGATTTGGGCAACCCGGTCTTCGATCTGGCCGGCGTCGAGCAGATCGCTTTTGCTGAGCAAAACAGCCGGCTCGATATGGCTGTCCGTAACCATGACCAGGTATCGTTCCAGCCGCCTGAGGTTAAAATTCACGTCCAAGGATTGAACGATGAAGGCGACATCGATATTGGCGGCAATCAACTGGAAATCGATCCGTTTGCCGGGCGTTTTTCGTTTAAGGAGCGATTTCCTGGGCAGGACCTTATGAATGATGGAAAAGGTGTCCTGATCGTAGAAGGTGGCTAAAACCCAGTCCCCGACAGCGGGCAGATCAAGGGGTGAGGTGGCGCCAAACAGCATTTTCCCGACGGGTTCGGCAAAAACATTATGCTCGCCATTGGTGATGATGTAGCTGTCTTTATGAACCGCGATCACCCGGGCGACGTCAAAGCGCTCCAGGTCGGCCGGGTCGATAGTGTCCAGGAAGGATGGTGTGAAGCCAAGGGTTTCCAGGGATGCGTATCTCATGTGATTTTCCAAATATATTAAAACCAGTATCCGAATACCGGTTAATGTAACTTTATCTTTCTTCTATGGCAAGGATGGCGGAATCGACGGCGGAAGGTTTTATGCTCCGGCAGACCCTTTTATACCGGATCCCGGCTTACGTTCCGCTTGGCGTAACCGGCCGGGATGACGACGAGTCCGCGGTCACGACCTGGTTGCGTCCGGACTGCTTGGCATGATAAAGCGCCTCGTCGGCCGCCTTGAGCAGATCATTGATGTTCCCTATGCCGGCGGCCGGTAAACAGGCGACCCCGAAGCTGGCGGTGACGCGGATTGTTCTGCCGTCTATGATGATTTCCGTTTCGGCGATTCTGGCCCGCTGGCGTTCGGCGATATTGACCGCCTTGTCAAGCGTCGTCATCGGCAGCAGCACCGCGAACTCTTCGCCGCCGTAGCGGCCGACCTCGTCATATTCCCGGGCGTTTTCCCGCAGGGTCCTGGCGACCTGCACCAGCATGGCGTCTCCGGCCGGGTGGCCGTAAGTATCGTTGATGGACTTGAAGTGGTCGATGTCGACCATGATGCAGGATATCATGGCGACGGGGTTGCGCTGGGTGCGGAGCAGCTCCCGTTCGCTTATCTCAATAAAAGAACGGCGGTTGGTCAGCCGCGTCAGGCCGTCAATATTCGACATCTCCCGGTAGAGGTCCTCCCGGCTTCCCCATCTTTTGGCGGCGACCAGGGCGATATAGAGAATGCCCAGCATGATGACGGAAAGGGTGACTTGCAGCGCGAACCAGCCGGGCAGCGGCGAGCCGTCAGCGTGGTAAGGGGGGCGGATGAAAAGCGGCGCGTAGGGGGAGTAGCCGCTGAGTTCCAGAAAGGCAAAGACGATAAAGGCGACGCAGATCGTCAGGTAGGCCAGTTGCAGCTTGCGAATATCGGCCAGCAGGAAAGCGATGCTGATGCCGCTGACCACCAGCAGTATGCCGACGGTAAAAATCTGGCCGGAGAGCCAGGACTCAATAAATGAAAGGGCGAAGAAAGAACCGAGGACAAAGTTTTCCATCAGCGGCCAGTTCAGCACGCGCCTGCGGCGACGAAAGGCGGCCAGGATAAAATAGATCAGGGCCGCGGCATGGGCGCCGTAAAGCGACAGCAGCCCGACGGCGATGCGCCCGTTGAACCAGTCCGGCAACAGGACATAAAAGGCAAGAAGACCGATGCCAAACCCCACCGGGCTGAGCAAGACCAGCCAGGCGAGAAAAATGACGCGATCAATGGGGGGCCAATCCAACGGGTTTGACAACCAGCTGTGTTCAGGGGCTCCGACCGGCGGCGTCGTCGAAAGATCGGGATTTTCCGTGGTTGTCATTGGAATCTTTCTCTTTCGTCCTCTTCCCATAGCGGGCGATCATCCTGCCTGATAATTTGAGAGAAACCAACGGATGACCGTCCCCGCCGTTTGCTCAGAAGCCGGAGCGGCCAGATCGACACTTGAGATTTTCAATTTATAACGATGGTTAAAGTTACGTCAAATCCCCACCCCGAGCTACAGTAAACAATACAGGCGATTATTTTTCAAGTGAAAAAATGAGAATTCCGGGGGCATCGGTGTGCTGACTTCCGCTTAAATAGGTATCCTGGCGCCGTAATTCCTTCCCCCGCATAATTTTTGCACACAATCTCCACCACATTGTCACGCTTTCTTCATTATGACGGCATAACCCTTTGCCATACTTGCAGTCAGCCTTAACGATATTTTTAACCACTCGCACAAGGAGGACGGCATGAACAGATTGGATTTGAGAAGCAACACGGGTGTGCGGTTGGCCATCATCAGCATCATCAGCCTGCTGCTGATGATACCGGCCGGCATGATTTCTGGACTCATCATCGAGCGTGAGACGAGGCGCAATGAAGCGGTGGGGGAAATCAGCCAGAAGTGGGGGCAGGCCCAGACCCTCACGGGCCCCATTCTGACCATTCCCGTGCGCATAACGGTTCCCCCCAAAAATGAAAAGGAGTTGCCGACCGTCACGATCCACTATGCTCATTTTTTGCCGGACGAACTCGACGTTGAGGGCACGGTGGAGCCCGAGGTACGATATCGGGGCATATACGAAGCGGTGCTGTACACGTCAAATCTGAAAATGCGGGGATCGTTTCCCGTCCCTCATCCGGAACAATTCAATGTCAAGCCCGAGGATATTCTGTGGGGCGAAGCCTTCCTGAGTCTCGGCATCGCCGACATGAAGGGAATCAGGAAAATGATCAGTATCGCTCTGGGCGACAGGGAGCTGAGCGGCAGCCCGGGATTTCCGGCCGGTTCAGTGCTGTGCTCCGGAATGAGCTTCAAGGCGCCGGTCGATCCGCAAAAAGGGCCCCAGGCCTTTTCCGTGAATGTGCTGCTCAACGGCAGCCAGGCTCTTGAGCTCGTGCCGCTGGGCAAGGAAACGAGAGTGGCCGTCAACTCGCGGTGGCGCAATCCCAGCTTTACCGGCGACATTCTGCCTGAAACGCGGGTCGTGCAGGACGACTCGTTTTCAGCCCAATGGAAAACCTTTTACTTCAACCGAAGTTACCCCCAGCAGTGGCTGGACGCGCAGATTTGCGCGAAAAATTTAGAAGACTCTTCCTTCGGCGTCAAGTTCCTGATGCCGGTCGATCAGTACCAGAAAGTGCTGCGCACCTCCAAGTATGCGCTCATGTTCATCTGCCTGACCTTTCTGGCTTTTGTCATGATCGAACTGTTCACCCGGCGCCTGCTGCACCCCGTGCAGTATTTACTCATCGGGTTCGCGATGGTGCTGTTTTACAGCCTGCTGCTGTCGCTGACCGAGCATCTGGGATTTGCCGTTTCCTATCTCGCGGCCAGCCTGGGCATGATCGCGCTCATCGCCGGGTATACCCGGGCCGTCATGGGCAACCTGCAGGCCGGTATTATCGCGGCCATCGTCGGTACGCTTTACGGTTTTCTTTACTTTATTCTCCAACTGCAGGACTATGCCCTGCTGCTGGGGAGCCTGGGGCTATTTGCCGTTCTGGGGTCGGTCATGTACCTGACGCGCAACATCGACTGGTTTACTGTCAAGAAAACGGAGGACAGGGGGCGGTAACGGGTTAAGATGGTTGACAGTCTCCGTTGCCTGAAGATACAAATAGGCCGGGTACGGTTCAATAACGAGGGAGGCGGGAACATGGGAGAACGAAAGCGCATCCTCATCGTGGATGATGAGGCGCATATCCGGGAGGTGATCCGTTTTGCCTTTGAAAAAAGCGGCTTTGACACCCTGGAGGCGGAAAATGGCGCCCGGGCCCTTGCCCTCTGCCGGAAACAGGTGCCCGACCTGATTGTACTGGACATCCTCATGCCGGAAATGGACGGAACCGAAGTGTGCCGCGAGCTGCGCAAGACCTCGCGGGTGCCGATTCTCTTTCTCTCCTCCAAGGATGACGAAGTCGACCGCATCGTCGGCCTTGAGATCGGCGGCGACGATTACGTGGTCAAGCCCTTCAGCCCCCGCGAAATTGTGGCACGGGCAAAGGCTATTTTCAGGCGAGTTGAGCCGGCGGGCGCTGCCGTGGCGACCGCGCAAAAGCCGCGGGAGTCAACCCACAACCGCCTCCGGCTCCACTTTGAAACGTTTCAGGCCTTCTGGGATGATCAGGAAATCTCGCTCACTGTCACTGAGTTCGGTATCCTGAGAACGCTGCTGGGGTATCCGGGCAAGGCCTTTACCCGTGACGAACTGGTCGACGGCGCCTATGCGCTGGAGACTTACATCACCGACCGGACCATCGACAGCCATATCCGCCGTATCCGGCAGAAGTTCCGGCCGGCCGGCGGCGACCCCATCGAAACCATTCACGGCCTGGGATACAAGCTCGGGCCTTGCACCTGAAGAACGCCATGAATTTATTCCTTAAACCCCGTATCAGGACGGTGCTGCTCATGGTGAACCTCATGGTGCTGCTGCTGCCGCTGGTGGGCATCGCCCTGCTGCGCCTTTATGAAAATGAGCTTATCCGCCGTACCGAGAGCGAGCTGATTGCCCAGGCCGCCTGCATCCGGGCAGTTTACTCCGACCGGCTTGTGAGGTTCCTGCGGCAGGAGGACCCTTCGGCCATGGTGACCGGAGACTGGGCGGCGTTCTATCAACCGGCCGTCACTCCCAAGTTGCACCCGCCGGTGGTTGATGCCGGGCATGTCTTCATGCCTATCGAAGCGTCCCTTGATATTCATGCCGGCCCCGTCCGGCTGCCGGCGCCGCCCGCAAGGGCTCCCACGCAGCCCTCCGACCCCAGCGCTATTCAGGCGGGCGCCGAAGTGTCGGCCATGCTACAGGAGATTCAATCGGTGACCCTGGCCGGTATTCGGATCGTCGATTGCAACGGCACGGTGGTGGCCACGTCGCGCGGCGAACTCGGGCAGTCGCTTCTTGACCGGGAGGAGGTGGCCCGCGCCCTTGCCGGCGAAAACGTCAGCCTTTTCCGGAAGCGTGTTTTCGACCAGGCCATGCCGCCCGTGGCATCCATCAGCCGGGGGAATCGGGTGCGTGTTTTTGTAGCCCTGCCGGTGGTGCATGACGGCCGAGTGCTGGGGGCCGTGGTGCTTTCGCGAACGCCCCTTGACATTATAAAAGCCCTTTACATCAACCGTGCGTATCTTTTAAAAGGTGCCGTCATCATGATCGGCGCCATGGTTTTGATCTCGCTGTTGACAACGCTCCTCATCAGCAGACCGATAACGGCGCTTACGGCGCAGGCGGGAAATATTTCCTCCGGAAAACAAGGGTCAGCCGGTCCCCTGAAGAAACCCGGAACCTATGAGGTGGACCTGCTCAGTCATGCCTTTTCCAACATGGCCGTATCGCTACGGGAGCGCGCCGACTATATCCAAAATTTCGCCTCCCATGTGTCACATGAGTTTAAAACCCCCCTGGCGTCCATGGGCGGTACCGTCGAACTGCTGCGAGATCATTTTGACGCCATGAGCCCCGGGGAGCGGGAAAAGTTCATGAGGAACATGGCCCAGGATATAGACCGGCTGACCTTGCTGGTGAGCCGGCTGCTGGAGCTTGCCCGGGCCGACACCTTCACCCCGTCGCAGGAAACGCTGGAGCTTTGCGCGGCGCTCGGCACGCTGGTGACGCGATATGCCCAAAGCGGACTTGCCATAACGCTCTGTCCGTGCAGCCCGCCGTTGCCGGTACGGTTTTCCGCCGAAACCCTCGAGTCGGTCATCGGAAACCTGATCGCCAACTCCCGGCTCCATGGCGGCGACGCGGTTGCCATAATGATCAGCGCCGGGGTTTCGGACGAAGACAGCGCCATGGCCGAGATCGTTTTTTCCGATACCGGGCCGGGCATATCCGCGGCCAATATCGATAAAATATTTACACCCTTCTTCACGACTGCCCGTGACCGGGGCGGGAGCGGCCTGGGACTGCCGATCATCCGTGCCCTGGTGCGGGCCCATAAGGGAGACATCGTCTGTCTGCCGGCAGACGGGGGCGCGCGATTTAAAATCACCCTTGTCCGTCAGACCCGGGATCGTGACTTATGAAGTGGGTAGCCTTATTTTATATGTTCGTCATCGCGATCATCGTCCTGGCGGCGGACAGCGGAACCATACCGCTCTGGGTCAGGGAGCTTTATCGTTTCCCCGGCGGGGACAAGGTCGGGCATTGCGTACTCATGGGCCTGCTCGGCGGCGCGGTGAATCATGCGCTTTCGTATCGGATGACCCGCCTGCTTTCCCGGTCTTTTTTCGTCGCAACACCGCTGGTATGCGCGGCCGTAACGCTGGAGGAGCTTTCGCAGGGGCTGTTTCCCGCCCGCACCTGCTCCCTGGCGGATCTGGCTGGCAGCTTCCTTGGCATCATCCTGGCGGACCGGCTCGTCTGGTTTCTCAAGTGCTCCGAGGCATAGATTGGTCACTTCGGTTAAGTTAATCGTCATCGTCCGGTTACCCGGTCAAGTCGGAAGCTAAATCAGACCGGACGATCCAGATATGCGGCAGTCATTTATTTAAAGGAATAGAAGAATCGTGCCGACATTCATTGGACATGCGGTGACCGGGATAGCGCTTAGTTCGATAATCTTTCGGAAACGGCAATGGCTTGGAATCGGGATCATGTCGATCTTCTGTTCGATTGGACCGGATATCGATGCAATAGGTTTTAAGCTTGGCATACCTTATCAGCACTGGCTTGGTCATCGTGGGTTTTCTCACAGCATTATCTTTGCCATTGCTCTTGGTTTGATGGCCTTTTTATTTGTTCATACGAAACGGATACAGAACAGTTGGCTTCTTTTCGGAGTGTTGCTTTCATGTGGGCTTGTGCATGACGTCCTTGATGCCATGACTAGCGGTGGCCTCGGGGTTGCATTCTTCTCTCCGTTGAGTGAAACCCGGTACTTTCTCCCCTGGCGGCCGATTGAGGTATCACCGCTCATCCTGCGACGATTCCTCTCGCACAGAGGTGTCGGGGTAATGAAAAGTGAATTCGTTTGGGTTATGGTGCCCTCCCTGTGTTTCATGGTGTTAACGATTTGGTACAGAATGGGAAGACGGCGCAGGAAAACGAAGAGAAGATTAAGGAATAGTATACTTATTTCCGGTTAAATAGGTATCCTGTCGCTGTAATTCCTGATATCATTCTGTCGGGCAATGACAAAGGGAGGAGAGGATGAAAATAGGGATGATCATCGGTGCCCTGGTCAATCTCCTGGCCGGGGCGGGCATGATGGCCCTGGCCTTCATGCTGCGCCATAACCTGGGCGCGTTCATCGGCCTTGGTGTCGGCGGGCTGGCCTGCGTTGTCGTCGGTGTGGTGCTCCTGGCCGGTACCCTGCGGCCGGGCTCTCTCCTCGGCCTTGATGACCCGCTCCTTACCACCGGCATTCCCGCCACTGCCGTCATCAGGGCCGTCCAAGAAACCGGGATCTCCATTCAGCATGGCATGTATATCGTCATGAAATTTAACCTGGACGTTGCGCAGGAAACGGGGCCGCCGTATCCGGTCACCGTAAAGTCGACGGTCCCCAGGATATCGCTTGGCATGGTGGGGCCGGGTAAAACCGTGGCGGTGAAGGTCGACCCCTCTGACCGGAACCATGTCTTTATCGACTGGAGATCGGTCCCGGCTTGAGTGAATTTGTTCGCGAAAGGCAGACACCCTGTTTACGTCAGGCTTATCAACCAACAAGGAGGTGTGGTTATGTCAAAAGCGAGAGTTCGTTATCAAACGGTTGAATTCGGGATCACGGATATTCATGTGAGAACGCTGCGCGACAGATATCAGCATTCAGATGATGACCAGAAGGCGCTGGGGAAAGGGATATCTTCGGCGATGTGGCCGCTGTTCGGCGTCATCTGGGCGTCAGGAGAAATTCTCGCTCACCTGATGGTCGACTATGACTGTAAAGGGTTACGTATTTTAGAAGTTGGCTGTGGTATCGGGTTGGCGAGTATCGTGCTGAACCATCGTGCCATGGACATCACCGCCACCGATTACCATCCGGAAGCGGGAAACTTTCTTCGGAAAAACGCCGAACTCAATGAAGACAAGGAAATCCCGTTTTTCTGCGAAGGATGGGATGATATCGAGAGCAAGCTGGGAAAATTCGACCTCATCATCGGCAGCGATCTGCTGTATGAGCGGCATCATATTGAACTGCTGTCCGGATTTATTGACGGGCACTCAGAAAAAAGCTGTGACGTGATTCTGGTCGATCCCGGGCGCGGGAATCACGCCTCCTTCAGTAAAAAAATGGTGAGTTTAGGCTATTCACACAGCCAGGAAAAACCCGAACATGTTGATTATCTGAAAGAACCATTCGGAGGGGTGATTCTTCGTTATCATCGGGCATGATTCATTATATGACGTCAATTCCCTAAAGTCAGGCAGGATGAACATCATGAGAAGAGTGCACACGCAGATCGACATCGAGGCGCCGGTTCAGAAAGTCTGGGACCTGATCACGGACCTGGACAACTATGCCGCCTGGAACCCTTTTGTGGTCATGGGTAAAGGGCCCATCCGGGAAGGGGAGAAGATTACCGTGCGGGCGGAGCCCGAAGGCGCTCCGGGCAAGACCTTCCGGCCGGTCATCACCAAACTGGCGCCGGGAAGGGAGCTCCGCTGGCTGGGCCATTTTCTCCTGCCGGGACTGGTGGACGGGGAACACATTCACATCCTCGAGCCCCTGGGTGCAACGCGGACCCGCTATATCCATGATGATGAGTTCTCGGGCTGGCTGCTGCCGGTGGTGTGGACCCGGCTGGAGCTCGTCACCCGTCACGGGTTTGAGAAGATGAACGCGGCCCTGAAAAAACGCGCGGAAGGAGAACAGGGGTGATGTTCCAGGCGGAGATCAGCGATTTTGAACTTCTGGCCGGGATCCGTTTTGGTTACCTGCATCCCTACAAGGTGGCCGGCATGGGGGAACCCTGGCGGCAGCATATCCAACGGACCCTTGAGTTGCTCAGGAAAGAGGGGATCGGCGCGGTTTTAACGCTGACCGAGGATGATCCCTTCGGCCGGGATTATCTGGAAGCTGACTTCTGGCACCGGCATATTCCCGTTGATGACGGCGAACCGCCTTCACCGCAGGCAATGAACCAGGCCGTCGATTTCATCCAGAGCGCCCTGGCGGAAGATTTGCCCGTGGCCGTTCACTGCCTTGAAGGCCGGGGGCGGACAGGCGTCATCCTTTGCGGCTGGCTTGCCCGGGTTGAAGCCCTTGCCCCTGACGCCGCCATCCGGCGCGTCCGGGACCTGCGGTATCACACGGTATTCAGCCCTTCCCAGAGGGCTTTTCTGGAAGCGCATCTTGTCCGCCCATGAGGCTTGGCAGGTGAACGGGGACGTGATACATTGGCGCATGGCCATGGGGAAGCCGCGATAAATTCATTCGTTTTTATGGAAAAGATGCCAGATGACTTCCGGTTCTGATATACAAAAAAAAATATTTCAATCCATGAGCCCTGAAAAAAAGCTGCAACTTTCTCTGGAGCTGAACCTCTCTTCACGAAAACTGAAGGCCGCTTTTCTGAAAAACCAGCACCCGGAGTGGACGGATAAACAGATAGAGGACAAAGTTCGCGAGATATTTCTCTATGCCCATACATGATCTGTTCAATATCTTCATATCCCGCTTCAACCGGCTGCCGGTTCAGTACATGATCACCGGGGCGGTCGCGAGTATCATGTACGGCGAACCCCGGCTGACCCATGATCTGGATTGTGTGCTGACCATTGAGAAAGACGGCCTGGAAGCGTTCTGTTCAGCCTTTCCGATTGAAAGTTTCTACTGCCCACCCCTTGAAGTTATCCAGATAGAATTGGGGCGCGGGCACAGGGGGCACTTTAATCTTATCCACCATGAAACCGGTTTCAAAGCCGATATCTATCTTGCCGGGCAGGATGAACTTCACCAGTGGGCCATGGCGAGAAGAAGGCCGGTCGACGTGGGCGGAGAAACATACTGGGTGGCGCCGGTGGAGTATGTAATTTTCAGAAAGCTTGAGTACTATAAAGAAGGCCATTCGGAAAAGCATTTAAGGGATATCGCCGGCATGCTGAACAGTGTGCCGGATCAGATCGATTTTAAGGAACTGGAGTCCAGAATCGAAAAGGCCATGCTGGCGGATCAGTGGCGGAAGGCCAAAGCGTTTCCACTATGATTTTATAAGGATTCCGGTGCCGGTATACCCATTTGGCCGGAAATAAGTATACTGGCGCCGTAATCCCGGCGAACCCCGTAATCCGAAGAAAAATGTGATCACAATGACCGAAGCGACCTTGCAGACCCTGGACATATTGCGAAGCACGGAGCATTTTCAGTCATATATCATTTTGTATATCCCCTTCCTGCTCTATGTCTACACGGTCGAAATCGAGAAAAAAGCCTGGGACAATGTCCTGTTAGGGCTGATATTTTCCGCCGCTGTGTTTCTGCCGGAATATATTAACGGATTGATCCTGCATTTTACCCAGTACGCCGGGCTGTGGATGACACCGAAAAACTCCGCCTTTGTCATACTGGTGGGCGTCAATATCGAAATTTCCCTGATGTTCTGTACGGCCGGTATTGTTTTTGCCAAACTCCTGTCCATCGAGAAGCGCCTCTCTATTCTGGGGATTCCCAACCGTATATTTATTCCAATTGCCATGGGGCTTTTCTGTGTTTGTGTCGAAGTGGTCTTGAATCGTTTTGGTATTCTCGTCTGGGAGTATAAATACTGGAGTTGGCCTCACCTTGAATTTATTTTTATCGCCTATACCGCTCCTTTTTTTCTGGCGACCTGGGTTCATGACAACATGCAGCGAAAAAACAAAGCGATTCTTTTTGTCGGCCTGGTAGCCGCCAATGTGATTTTATGGATTGCGTTTGTTAATATTCTGGGTTGGATGTGATTCGAGTCGGTCGTTCCCTGTTGTCCCTTGCTCTTCGTATCACGGTAATTCGGCTGTAGCAGACCGGTGCCACCCGATAATAGCGAGAAGAAAGGTAAGGTACTCCGGGCAAGACCTTCCGGCCGGTCATCACCAAACTGGCGCCGGGAAGAGAACTCCGCTGGCGGGGCCATTTTCTCATGCCGGGGCTGGTGGACGGGGAACACCTTCACATTTTTCGCAAGGGCTTCGACTCCCTCGGCAATGATGTCGACACCCGGGCCCAGGTGATGCCCCGGGCAATGGTTGGCGGCCGTCATCAAACCGGTTCGACTTTCACCGGCACCCCGGAAAAAACCGCGTTGCCGCTCAGGCTGTCCAGCTTTTCATGGTCGGTAATGTCGTTGACGGACACGCCGGCATGTCCGGCGGCGACGGAAAGGCGGATGCCTTCATAATGGTGGCCCCAGCCGTGGGGGATGGAAACGACGCCGGGCATGACCCGGTCCGTTATTTCGGCTTCGAGCTCGATGCGGCCCGCCCGGGAGGTGACCCGGACCCGTCCGCCCGCCGGGACGTTTCGCGCGGCCGCGTCGCCGGGACTGATCCAGGCCGTGCAGCGGTTGGTTTTGTTGTGAAACCGCTCGATGTTGTGCATCCAGGAGTTGTTGGACATGAGGTTGCGCCGGCTGACCAGCCGCAGGTCGAATTCGCCGTCATCCTCGGCGGACAGGGCCGGCAGAGCGGCCGACACCCTTTTCAGCTCTTCGGTGAAGACGGGCGGCGCCAGGTTGATGCGCCGGTCCGGCGTGAACAGGCGGCCGGGGAGGCACGGCCGCAGCGGTCCCAGGTCCAGGCCGTGCACGGCACGGGAGACTTTTCCCAGCGTCAGGGGGGCCTGCCCCGGCTTCGGGCGAAGGCCGTGAGGCCCGGCCAGCAGGGCCAGTTTCAGGAGGCGCTCCGGCGTCAGGGGCTTGATGGCCAGCTTCATCAGCGGGTTGCGGGAGATGCCGACGGCCAGTTCCTTGAAGATCTGCCAGGCGTGGCGGGCGTCAGGCCCGGGGTCGAACACCGGCGGCGAGTATTTGGCCATGTTGCGGCTCCCGAAAATGTTGGCCATGACCGGGAAATGGTGATGCTCCAGCATATGGGTGGGCGGCAGGATGATGTGGGCGTGGCGGGAGGTCTCGGACACGTACCAGTCCACGGCCGCCATGAAGTCGAGCCGCGGCAGGGCCTCTTCCAGCAGCTTGCCGTTGGGGGCGGACAGGACCGGGTTGCCGGCCACCGAGATCAGGGCGCGGATGCGGTCCCGGCCGGGGTGGGCGATCTCCTCGGCCATGGCCGCCACCGGCAGCTCCCCGCCGAAATCCGGCAGCCCGCGCACCTTCGTCCGCTGTCGTCCGAACCAGCCTTTTTCCTTCATCAGGGCGGTGATGGCGACCAGGTCCAGGGCCGGCGTCGGGAACATGAAGCCGCCGGGCCGGTCGACCCGGCCGGTGAGAAGGTTGAAGACGAACAGCATCCAGTTGGTCAGGGTGCCGAATTCCTGGACGCAGGTCCCCATGCGGCCGTAGCACACGGCCGAAGGCGAAGCGCAGAATTCGCGCACCAGGGCCCGGACAACGCCGGCCTCGATCCCGGTGGCCCGGGCGGTCTGCTCGGGCGTGTATGGCGCCGTCAGCACGCGGATCGTCTCCACCCCGTCCAGGATGCCGGCCAGATGCCCGGGAGCGACGAGATTTTCCTCAAAGACCGTGCGGACCATGGAGAGCATCAGCAGCAGGTCGGTTCCCGGCCGGATGAACAGATGCCGGTCGGCCAGTTCGGCGGTGCGGGTCCGGACCGGGTCGATGACCACCACCCGGCCGCCCCGCTCCCGGATGGCCCGGAGCCGCCGGGGGATGTTTGGCGCCGTCATGAAGCTGCCCCCGGAGACCGCCGGGTTGCCGCCGATGATGAGAAAATAGTCCGTCCGGTCGATGTCCGGCGCCGGGAAGAGGAACTGGTGGCCCAGCAGGTAATAGCAGACCATCATCATCGGCAACTGATCGGCCGATGTGGGGGAAAAGCGGTTGGGCGTGTCCAGGGCCTTGACCAGGAACCCCGCGAACAGGATATTGCCGTGATAGTGGGCGTTGGGGTTGCCGAAATAAAGGGCCACCGCCCGCCGGCCATGTTCCCGGCGGATGCCGTTGACCCGTCGGACGGTTTCGGACAGGGCCTCCTCCCAGGAGATTTCCTCCCAGCCGCCCCGGGTCCGCCGGACCGGCCGCCGCAGGCGGTCGGGGTCGTGGTGAAGCTCCCTGACGGCCGTGCCCTTGGGACAGATGTAGCCGCGCGAGAAGGGGTCCTGCTCATCCCCCCGGATGGCGACGATCTCGTCTCCCCGGGTGGTGATTTCCAGGCCGCACATGGCCTCGCAGATGGAACAGGAACGATAGTGGACTTTTTCCTGGCTCATCATCTCTCCTTTCCCGGCGGGCGCGCCGGGCGATGGTCCGGACCGGTCCGGGCAGTATGAAGGGAAGGTGGCGGGCAACCGCCGCCCCCTCCGGGGTGAAAAGGTGGACGACCAGGGCCACCAGGTCGTCGCTCATGGCCGGCCCTGGCAAACGGGTCGAGCTGAAGGCCCTGGCCAGTTCAACCTGCGACGGGGCCGCGTTGCCGTATGTGGTCATCATATTCAGTCCTTCAAAGGGTAAGGATAAAACATCTATTCCCGCTCATTTTTCTTCAGGCTGCGCCAGAGGGTCGTGGCGCCGATGCCCAGAACGCGGGCGGCCTCGGCTTTATTGCCGCCGGTGTGTTCGAGGATGAGGCGGATGTAGCGCTGCTCCATTTGCTTTAAGGAGGGCCGGTCGGAACCCAGGGCCGACAGGGGATCGCGGTTCTCTCTGGTGATGGCGGGCGGCAGATGGGCCGGGGTGATCTTCTCGTCCGGCGCGATCACGGTGGCGTATTCGATGGCGTTCTCCAGTTCCCGGATGTTGCCCGGCCAGGGATAGGTCTCCAGGCAGCGGACCACTTCGGGCGCGAACCCGGGATGCTCGGGCTTCAGGCGGCTTAGAAAATGGCGCGCCAGGATCAGGATGTCCTCCCGGCGGTGGCGCAGGGGTTCGATGGTCAGCGGGAAAACCGCCAGGCGGTAATACAGGTCTTCCCGGAAGGCGCCTTTTTCGGTCATCTGTTTCACGTCCCGGTTGGCGGCGGCGATGACGCGCACGTTGACCGGCACGTTTCTGGTTCCGCCCACGGGCCGGATCTCTCTTTCCTGCAACACCCGCAGGAGCTTGGCCTGAAGGGCCAGGGGCAGCTCGCTGATCTCGTCCAGGAAAAAGGTGCCCCCATCCGCTTCCAGCAGCAGGCCTTTGTGATGGCCGTCCGCGCCGGTAAAAGCACCCTTGACATGGCCGAACAGCTCGCTTTCCAGGAGGTTCGGCGGCAGGGCGGCGCAGTTGACGGCCAGGAATGGCTTGCCGCCGCGCGGGGAGTGCTCATGGATGAAGCGGGCGATCAGTTCCTTGCCGGTGCCGCTTTCACCCTGGATCAGAACGGTCGAGTCGGTCCGGGCGATTTTTTCGGCCAGGGCGATGACGTTGGCCATGGATTTGCCGCGATAGACAATGCCGGACGACGTTTCCGCTGGACCAGCCTGCTTTTTCAGTCGCTCGATTTCCGCCTCGCGGCGGGCCAGGTCTTCCCGGGACTGTTTGAGTTCGGCCTTCAGGCGGGCGATGTCATCGTCCAGGGTCTCCAGGGTCAGGTAGTCCCGGAAGGACTTTAATTCCTGGTCATCCTCCTCCAGGGACCGGCCCTCAAAGGCGCAGACGGCATTGCCCCGGGCCAGGCAGGAGGTCTCCCGGACCAGGATCTCCCGGCCGAAGACGCCGCTGGCATAACCGCTCATCAGGCCGGTCAGCAGGTTGCAGATCGGCTGGGGGCTCGGGTCCGGCATCTGGGCCCGGAAATTCAGGGCTTCGAAGGAATCATGCCAGATGCCTTCAAAGCGGACCCGGTTCTGTTCCGGCTCGTATGCCCAGTCGGTGATTTCCAGGTCCACCACGCCGGCCGTCCGCATGAGGATTTTCCCGGCCAGGAACCATTCCCAGCGGGAATCAAAGTCGTACATTTCCGCCATGACGGTGGCGGCCGTCAAGCCGTTTTCATATCCCAGGCGGGCCAGCAGCCGGCCCATGCGCTCCAGGCCCAGGCCCTGGGTCAGGTCGTCGCCGAAGCGCCGCAGGGCGAAAATCCCGGTCACCATGATCCGGTGGGACCCGAACAAGGGGAACCCTTTGACCGGGTCGATCTTCAGCAGTTCCTCCATTGTCAAGTCATCGGCGCGCATTCTGAAATCCTTTACTGAATCGTCTTTTTTTTGATTATGTTAACAGAAAAAAACAATTTTTGCTTTTTCCCTGCCAATTATTGTCAAAAAATGAAGGGCAGGCGTTCAGTATATCAATTTCTGCTTTTTGCAGGGCCCACCCTTCTGAAATAATTGGATTTTAAAAAGCGACCGTTTTTTATAAAATGGTGTAAAAATTGCATATTTTATTTTCTGACATCAAAGCGGCCAATCCTTATTGCCAACGACGACTGCCAGTTCCGGTCGGATGACAGGGTCCGGATGAGGCAGCCAAACAGATTTATTGAATCAGGCGATCACGGTTTTACATACATAACCCGTCCAGGAGGTGAAAATGAGTATGCTCGCGTCCGTTCACGCCGGTAAACGATTTCTGATATCCCGCGCTTCCAAATCCAGAAAGCATGGCCTCGCGGTCATGGCGATGATGCTCGTTTTCCATTTAAGCCTGGCCGGGCAATCCCTGGCCAGCGTGGCCGGATGCTGGAATGACATTACCGGCATGTACACGGGCGATTTGGCCGGGACCGCCTCGGCCGGCGCCCAGAGCGATGCTACCTCCGCTTCCGGAAACAACCTGGTGGTCGATGGCGCCTGGATGATCGATGTCGGGGCCGACGGCAGCCTGCTCGTCGGCCTGGGCGGGGGAGTGACCGGCGCCCAGCCGCTGATCATGGGCACGGGCCAGGTGAATATGGATACCGGCCTGGTCGACATGTTCTTTTCCGTTCCGTTGATTGAAGATCTGCTGGGCGATGCGGCGCCGTTCATGGGGTTTTTCCCCGGGACCGGCCTGTTTGACTGCTCCGGGAATTTTTCATTTATCATTCCCGATATCGGATTTACCATGAACGGTTCGCTGAATGCCGCCGGCGCCGCTTCCGGAACCTGGGCTTTTGACTTTACCACTGTCGTGGACACTTCTCTTCTGAATCCAAATGCCGACCCCGTGCTGTCGGCGTCGATTTTCTTTTCCGCCGGGGGAAGTTTCTCCGGCGACCGGGAAACGGCTTCCGCGCCCGCTTCCCCGGTGATCCGGGTCTCGTCAAAGGGCACCGGCACGGTTTCGCCGACAGGAGACGTGGCGGTGGCCGATGGCGGGAGCCAGGCCTTTGTGTTCACTCCCGCCGGCAACTGTGAGGTGCTGGATGTCCTGGTGGACGGCGCCTCGGTCGGCGCGGTGACCGGTTATACGTTCGACAATGTTACCGCCGACCATACCCTGGAGGTACTGTTCGGCTCAGCGACCCTCTGGAACGGCATCCCCGGGGTTTATACCGGCGACCTGCAGGGGACCATGACCGTCCCCGGGCGTTTCATGTTAAACGATGTCGAGATTCCCTTTGCGCCCGCCCTCACGGGCACATGGATGTTTAACGTGGGCGCCGACGGCAGCCTTACCGTCACCCTCGGCGGAGGCCTGCCGATCACCATTCCGGGCCAGGCGCCTATTCCCATGGACATTGTCGGCACCGGCAACGTGGACACGATGACCGGCGCGGCGCAAATGAGTTTTACCGTACCGGTCTTCGGCACCTATAACGGCACCGGCCAGCTGACCTGCGACCGGCAATTCTCCTTCGCCATTCCGGACATCGGTTTTGTCATGAGCGGGACACTGAATCCCGACGGTTCCGCTTCCGGTACCTGGGACTTTGACTCCTCGTTCTGCTTTGTCAGCTTTTCCGCCGGCGGATTATTTGACGGCGGAATGAAGGCGCCGGCCGGAAGCCTGATGATCAGCGCCACCGTCAAGGGAGCGGGACAGATTTCGCCCGCCGGCTTAATCGCCCCCGGCAGCGTTTCGCCGGCGTATACGTTTGTCGCCAGCGGTGATTCGCAGGCTTACACGTTTACTCCCGGCAGCGGCTGCGAGGTGCTGGGGGTTCTGGTGGACGGTGTCCCGATCGGCGCGGTGACCGGTTATACGTTTGACAATGTGACGGCAAACCACACCCTGGAAGTCTTTTTCGGCTCGCCGTCCCTGTGGGCGACGGTTCCCGG
Organism: Thermodesulfobacteriota bacterium; assembly: GCA_040753795.1. Lineage (NCBI taxonomy): Bacteria > Pseudomonadati > Thermodesulfobacteriota > Thermodesulfobacteriota bacterium. The sequence continues at coordinate 181,016 of JBFMDX010000006.1, read as the reverse complement.
GACCTACAGCGGCGCTTTTGACGGAGAAGCCAGGGACCCCGTTCTTTTCCCGGTGGAGGGGACCTGGCGTTTTACCGTTGACGAGGCCGGCGGCCTGTCCATTACCGTCAACGGGCCGTCCATTCTCGGCACTTTCGGAACCATTACCGGCCAGGGCACGGTGGATCCCCTGACCGGATGGGCCGATATCGTATACACCATCCCCATCCACGGCAATGCCGCCGGTACGGGGCAGTTCGACTGCCAGGGCGGTTTTTCCTTTGACGTCCCCGGCCTGGGCTTTTCCATGAACGGACAGACACAGGTCGACGGGGGCGTGACCGGTTCCTGGGCCTTTGATTCCTCCCTGTTCTTCGTGAAAATCGGGGCTTCCGGCAGCCTGATCGACAGCCGGAAATACAGTCAGCCGCGGACCCTCACGGTTACCGCCATCGGCGCCGGCAAAGTAGACCCCTTTGGAGTGAAGAATGAAACCCGGGACATTTTTGTTGAAAGCGGCGACGCCACGACGCTCTTATTCACGGCCGAAGGGGGTTGCCAGGTGCTGGATGTGATCGTTGACGGCGCATCCGTCGGTCCGGTGAGCGACTATGCCTTTGACAACATCACCGCCGATCACACGGTGGCGGTGACCTTTGGTTCCGACGCCATGTGGGACAACATCCCCGGCATCTACACCGGCACCATGAGCGGCAACGTCAGCTACGCTGTCATGGGCAGCGCCGCCCAGAACCAGGTCATTGACGGAACCTGGACGTTTGACGTGGGAGAAGACGGGCAGCTGGACATCCTCATTCAGGGACTGCCCGTGGTCGGTGATGTCCGCGGAACCGGCAGAATAGCGGACCTGCGGACCGGATACGCGCCCATGACCTTCTCCCTGCCGGCCCTGGACTCCGTTCTTTTCGGCCTGAACCTCCTGATCCCCGACAATATAGCCGCTCTTATCCCTCCCGATGTGGCCGACATGGCCGGCCAGGTACCCAGAAGCCTGCCGGGATACGGGCAGTTTTACTGCGACAATTCCCTGCACTTTAAAATGTCGTTCTTCGGCATGACCATGATCATGGATGGCGTTGTGGGCGATGACGGATCGGCCAGCGGCACCTGGGATGTCAGTTCCGCCGGCCTGTTTGTGGCCATCGATGGCCAGGGCGAGTACCACACCAATCTGGTCCCGCCGCCCCCGCCCGACGTGAGTCTCCTGGATCCGGACAATGATGGCCTGACCAACGGTGAGGAGGCCGTGCTGGGCACCAACCCGTTTACTGCGGATACGGACGGCGACGGCATGAAAGACGGCTGGGAGGCGGACAACGGACTGAATCCCCTGGTGGCCGACGCCGATGGTGATCCGGACGGCGACGGTCTCATCAACTGGTACGAGTACCAGAGAGGGACCGATCCCAACGCCCTTACGGCCGGTCCCGGCATTCCGCTGCCGGTTGCTCCCCGGGATGACGACGGGGGGGAGGATGAGCCGCTGTCGCCGCCCCTGATCGTCACTTACCGGGACGGTTTCGGCGGAGAACTTCACGCCGCCTCGGTCTGGCAGGTGTCCCTGGATGCGGCTTTCTCTCAAGTTATTTTCGAAGCCACTTCTGAAACGGCCCTGCTTGAAATGCTTCTGCCCGGGGCGTTGCTGGCCCCGGATACCGTTTATAACTGGCGGGCGCAATTCATTGATACCGATAACTGGGAGTGGAAGTGGTGTGATCCGGTTTCTTTTACTACCGGACCGGCGGTGTTTGAAGATGTCAACGGCAACAATGTCGCCGATGACCGGGAGGTGACCGACGAGACCGACCTGAACGGCAACGGCGTGCCGGACGGGGAAGAAGACCTGTTCCGGGTGTTGCCGGGTCAGGGCGCCGGCGAGGTCGGCCTGGAATTCGGCCTCGGATTCCAGGCGCTGGAGTATCTGGACGTGATCGATCCGGGTGACCTGCCGCGGGAAGACCGGCCGCTGGGACGGGATTTCCCCTACGGGCTGATCAGCTTCCGGCTGACAGTAGAAAATCCCGGTGATACCGCCACGGTGACCTTCTATTTCCCGGAGCCGCTGCCGGAAGGCACCGTCTGGTACAAGTACGACACCGTCAACGGCTGGCGGGATTTTTCCGCCTGGGCCCGATTCAGCGAGGACAGACGGAGCGTGGTTCTGACGCTGGTTGACGGCGGCGCCGGTGACGCCGACGGCGTGGTCAACGGCGTTATCGTCGATCCCTCGGGACCGGCGACAGTCAGCGCTGCCGTGACCGACCCGCCGGCCGACGGCACCGATAACCCGACCTCCGACACCGGCACCCCGACGCCGAATGACGGTGGCGGCGGCGGGGGCGGGGGAAGCTGTTTTATTTCAGTCGCCAGCGGCTGGTGATGATCAGCGCTGTTTGGTAACAGCATAAGGCGTCCACAAACGTTAACCGACGGGAGCAGAGTCATCTGCTCCCGTTTTTTATTCAAGGGACCGGCTCACGTTCCGACGGTTCGGTGGTTGATATTTTTCACGGAAGGCGGTATGGATGGCAGGTAATCAAGCTGGAGGCGCCATCCGTTAGGGGGATATTGCCATGAACAAGTCTTTCTGGCCGGCCGGAATTGTTTTGCTGCTGGTCGCGGCTGTTGCCATAACGTTTTTCCCGGTGACAAAACACGACTTCCTGTTCTGGGACGATATGAAGTTTATCGTGGACAATCCCGGAATTCAGGCCGGCCTTTCCATGGCCGGCATAAAGGCCGCGTTTACCGATTGTTTTACGTTTCAGTGGATTCCGGTTACCTGGATTTCCTTTCTGGTGGACCATGCCCTTTATGGGCGGCACCCCGGCGGATATCATTTGACCAATCTCATTGTGCACGCGGCCAACTCGGCGCTGCTGTTTATGCTTCTGCGCCTGATAACCGGCGGCCTCTTTTCAAGCGCGCTGGCCGCCTTTCTCTTCGCCGTCCATCCCCTGCATGTGGAGTCCGTGGCCTGGGTGACCGAACGCAAGGACGTGCTGTCAACCTTGTTCGGGTTGCTCTCCCTCCTGTATTATGCCCGCTACGCCGACAGCCGCCGGCGCTCTTCTTATTTTGCCGCGTTGCTCTTTTTTGCCTTTTCGCTGCTGTCCAAGCCCATGCTGGTGACCCTGCCCTGTGTTTTTCTGCTTTTAGACTGGTGGCCGCTGAAACGCTTCTCTGGAAAACCATTGGCCGGCGGATATCCGGCGGGACGGCTGGTTTTGGAAAAGCTTCCCTTTTTTGCTCTGACCGCCCTGGCAAGCGTGATCACTGTTTTCACCATGCCGAAAGTGACGCTGGCCGCGGTTCCTTTTCTCATGCGACTGGAAAACGCGATTTACGCCTACGCGGCATACATCATCAAAACGGTCTGGCCGTCTCATCTGGCGGCGTTGTACCCGCATTCTCCCGTAGGGACGGGGCAATTCATCGGAGCGCTGGCGCTGGTAACCTTCGTTTCAGCGGTGGTGGTAATGGGGAGGACCAGGCGTCCTTATCTGGCCGTGGGATGGCTGTGGTATCTGGGCACGCTTGTTCCTGTCATCGGCCTGGTGCAAAACGGTTATCAGGCCATGTCCGATCACTTCACCTATGTGCCGCTGATCGGGCTTTTCATCATGTTTTCCTGGGGGCTTCCGGATTTGCTGAGCGCCTTCCCCCGTCGCCGGGTCGTGCTGGCGGCCGTATCCGTTTTAATCGTGGCCGCTTGCATGGCGGTTTCGGCCAGGCAGGTCCGTTTCTGGGAAAATACCGTCACGCTTTTTGAACGGACGCTTGCCGTGACGGGCGACAACTGGTTTGCCCATTTTATTATGGCCACCGCCCTGATTGAAGAAGGAAAATCCGAGGAAGCAGCGGTTCATATCCGGGAGTCTTTTCGTATTTGCCCCCAATGTATCGAGCCCCTTTGCGCAATGGCCGAACTTTCCGCCGGAGAGGGAAAGATCGACGAGGTGATCGGGTACTACCAGGAGGCCCTGCGCGCGGGCGGTGACATCGCCATTGTTCACAACAATCTGGGCCGGGCGCTGGCAACGGTCGGGAGAACGGGCGAGGCCATCGAGCATCTCGAACGCGCCGCTGCCCTGGAACCGGGCGCGACGGTCATTCATCGGAATCTGGCGGAACTTTATGTCCGTATGGGCCGGCCGGATCAGGCGGTCCCCCATTTTAAAGCGGTTCTGGACCAGGAGCCCCGTTTCGTCGCGGCCATGCTGGGTCTGGGCAACGCGCTTTTTTCAACGGGAGCAAAGGATGAGGCCATGGCCCAGTACCGCCGGGCGCTGGCCATAAAACCGGACTTCTGGGAGGCGCACAAAAATCTGGGCCTGTTGCTGGCCCGCGACGGAAAAATCAAAGAGGCTGTTTACCATCTTGAAGAGGCTGTCCGCATCAATCCGGACGACCAGGGGGCCCGGGCAACGCTGGCAAGCCTTATGGGCGCCGGGGGCCGGAACGGGGCACCATGATGATATCCCCGGTCCTTCTTCCCGGCTCTCCTCATCAACCCGTAAAATCCCTGATCGTCAGCAAAGGATAAACCGGTACGCCCAGGTTTTCGATATTCTGCCGGCCGTTGTCTTCGCATCGGTCCAGGAGGGCGATGACGGCCAGAACGGTCAGCCCGTGGTTTCTGGCGGCCGTAATGGCCTTGATGGTGGACCCGCCGGTGGTGATGACGTCTTCGGTGATAATGACCCGGTCTCCTGCCTTGACATGCCCCTCGACCTGCTGGCCGGTGCCGTGGCCTTTGGGTTCCTTGCGGATGGAAAACCCTTCGATGGGCTTACCGTTCAAGTGAAAGGTGTGGGCCACGGCAAAGGAGATGGGGTCAGCGCCCATGGTCAGGCCGCCGATGCCGTCGGGCGACAGGCCCAGTTCCTGAATCCGGTCGTATATCATCCGGCCGACCAGAAACTGGCCTTCCGAATAGCAGGTGACCTGCTTGAGGTTGAAGTAAAAGCAGCTTTTCCTCCCTGAAGCGAGGGTGAACTCCGGGGTGGGGGTCTGCTTGAAGGAACGCTCTCTGATCAGTTCGATGAGTCTTGCTTTTATCGGTTTGTCCATATTCATCCACCTTAAACCTTAAACCCTAAACCCTAAATCCTAAACCTTGAACCTTTATTTATTTACTGGTTGCCCAGCCCGTTCTGTTCGCCGCATTCCGGACAGATCCAGGTGATACCGTTGCAGGACAGGCCCCAGAAATTTTCATTCATGCAATCCTGGCAGAGGGCAAAGCCGCACCGGCGGCACTGCCAGCAGAAGGGCACCGTTTTCGCGCAGCAGGTACACTGATTTTTTCGTTCGGCCTGCCTTCTTGATCTGTAGGACATCGTGCCTGTTTATCCCTCGCGTTTTAAGTTTACCCGGATGTTTCTCATGTTTGGGCGTAAAAATCAAGGCTCTATAAATCGCCTTAATCTGTGAGCTTGGCCAATTCGGTCTCAGGTATGGAAAGAAGAATTTCCTTCAGGAATTCATGTATGGCGGCAGCGGCGATTTCGTTGCCTTTCTTGGTAAGATGGCAGTGATCCTTGAAAATCGGTGATTCGCTGTTGTGGCGCCGCAGCGCCGGCAGCAGATCCAGAAACGGCAGGGAACGGCTGCGGGCAAAGGCGGCAAACTCCTGCTGGGGGAGTGAAACATAAGGGCTTTGCAGGGCGGTATATACCTGGATGCTGACGGGGAACATGACTACGGCCAGTCGGGTATGCCTCTGGCGGCAGATTTGCTGAATTCTGATCAGTCCCGGGTAAACCGTGGCGGCAAAAGACGGGTCCCAGGCGGCCCCCCAATCGTAACATGCCTCGGTCACCGTGGTGCGAAAGGCTTCCGGATCCGTCATCCAGGTCCGGGACTGGAAATGGGACACCCATTGGAAACGATGCGAACTGTACCGGCCCCGCAGGGATTTGAACACCAGGTAGGCGTATTTTATCTCATTGATCAGAGCGCTGCGGCTCAGGAAGGGGCGCTCCAGCCAGCGGATGATCTGATCCGGGTTGTCTTCTCCGATATACCCCTGAGGAGGCCGGGAATCGTTAAGATAAAGACCAACGACCAGCAGGTCCGGCTTCAGTGCCGTCAGCCTCTCCCCCTCCGCCTGCAGCAGATACTGGTCGATACCGATATCGGCAAGTCCGGCGTTTACCACCTCTAGGTCAAATCCTTCCTGGCGGAAGGAATGTTCCAGTAAAGCAACGAAGGTGTTTTCCCAGGGAACGCCGCCGCAAAATACCACCGAATCTCCAAGAAAAACCACCCGGTGGAGTGGAGACGGTTCCAGCTCCGGTCCCCTGAAACCGTAAGAATTGATGGCAACCTTCACCGGCTGGTCGTCATAGCCGACATGCCATGCGCTCACATTCGGTCTGATGCGCATTTCCCCAGCGGCGGAGGTGTAGTAATAACAAACGATGTCAGACCCGACCGCTTTCAGTCCCTTTTTCATGACCACCCGGGCAAGCCCTTCGGCGAGCAGAAGCGCTATAAAGAGGCTGATCGAAAAGAGCAGCAAAGAAATGGACAGACGGTGAAATCCACTTTTCATGGCACGGTCGAATCCTGGCGGTATCCTGGTCAACCCGTGAAGCATCCGGGTTGGTCAACAGGGAAACGCCTGATGGATAATTAATAAGGAAATTTACGGCCGTGATACGAAAGGCCCCCCTGAAGTTATTAATCGCAAACTTTACGGCGTGTTGTCAAACTTATTTAAATTGCATCCGGCCGGGAAATTATGGTATAGCGGAATGGAATTTGCGCGTTGGCCCGTATTTTCCAATAAACCGAATAATGAAGCGGGGCGCCGGACGGGCAGCCCGCCAGTCAGTTCTTCGCGTAACTGACGGAATCTTGATAAGATGTGTGCAGCGGACGGCAGCCAGAGACAGGTCACCGGCGTGATTCTGGCCGGCGGGGAGAGCCGCCGGTTTGATTATGTCAACAAGGCCTTTTTTGAAATCAACGGAGAGTCGATCGTCGAGCGCGTTTATCGGGTGATGCGCTCCGTTTTTGAAGACCTGATCGTGGTGACCAACAATCCGGCGGATTACCTGAAATGGGATGTGCGGATTACCACGGATATATTCCCCTGGCGGAGTTCGATGACCGGGGTGCACGCCGGCCTTTTTCTGGCGGAAACCCCGTTTATATTCGTGTGCGGTTGCGATACCCCGTTTTTAAAAAAAGAGATGATCGAAACCGTCCTGGCCGGCGTGGAACGAAAAGCGGATGTGGTGGTGCCGCGGAAGGCCAATGGCTGGTTCGAGCCGCTCTGTGCGGTTTATTCCAGGGCCTGTCTTCAGCCACTGGAAAGATGCCTGCAGGAGAAAACATTCGACATCATACGGATATTCAAAGAGGTCCGCGTGAAATATATTGATGAAACGGTCCTGCGTCGGGTTGATCCGGAGCTGACCTCCTTTTTTAATATCAATACCCCGGAGGATTTGCTGCTGGCCCGGAAGATAGCGAACCGGGGGTATCAGGAAGAGGAACGACAATGAATCTGGCCGATTTAGTGGAAAGGGTCAAGCGGCATCCGGACTTCCGGAAAGCGGGCATGGTGCTGTGTCATAACGGCGTGGTGCGGGAAACGCCGGGTTCCGGCTGTCAACCGCCGGGTTCCGCCGGGGGCCTGGTCGATCACCTGGTGGTCAAGGTGGATCACGCCAAACTGGCCGAAGTGGTGGCCCGGCATAAACGGATGCCCGGCATCATCGAAATCCTGGCCGAGATCGCCGAAGGCAGAAAACTGTCCGTTGGCGATGATATCATGATGCTGGTCGTGGCCGGCGATGTCCGCACCAACGTGATCCCGGTGATGACCTCGTTGATTGATGAGATCAAGGCCACGGTCACCGGCAAGACCGAGGTTCGTCGAAACGACTGAACCGGGAGAACGGGCATGGCGGAATTTACTCATATAGACGATCAGGGCCGGGTCCGGATGGTCGATGTTTCGGATAAATCGTCCACTATGCGGGTGGCCGTGGCCCGGGGAAAAATTACCATGAACCGGGAAACGCTGGCAAATATCCGGTCCGGCGGGGTCAAGAAAGGCAATGTCCTGGAAACCGCCCGCATCGCCGGCATCATGGCCGCCAAACGCACCTGGGAGCTGATTCCCATGTGCCATCCCATCGCCATTACCCACGCTCAGGTGGATTTTGCGGCGGACGATGAAAGTAATTCCATCGAAATTCATTCGGAAGTCCGGACAGTGGGACCGACCGGCGTGGAAATTGAAGCCATGACCGCGGTGGCCGTTGCCGCGGTGACCATTTATGATATGTGCAAGTCCTATGACCGCGGAATGGTGATTTCCGAGGTGCGGCTGGTGAAGAAGGAAGGCGGCAAGAGCGGCGCGTTCGCCGCCGAGTAAACCGTTCCGGTTATTCTATTTTAGGATCAGGGAGAAAAAAGGATGTTTGGTATCGGCATGCCGGAGATGATTGTGATCCTGGCGGTGGCGCTGATCGTTATCGGTCCGAGAAAACTGCCGGATCTGGCCCGGTCTCTGGGAAAGGCCATGCGTGAGTTTAAAAACGCCACCAATGAATTGAAGACCGCCGTGAACCTGGACACGGACATCAAGGATATCCGGCATACCCTGGATGATGTCAAAACGAGCGTGAAGAACGCGGCCGAAGACTATATTGACAAAGCGCCCGCTGTCGGTGTTCCGGCTCTTGAGGCCCAGAAGAAGGCTGAAACGGCTGAAAAGAAAGAACAGCCGCCGGCGCCGGAAACGGAGCAGTCGGTCGACGGCCTGGCGGCCGGGGAGAAAACCGGTAATGATTGATGAAGACCGCCGCGCCTCGCTGATCGAGCACCTGGAGGAATTGAGAAAGCGCCTGATCCGCTGTTTCATAGCCATCGCTATCGGTACCGGGCTGGCTTACGCTTACAAGGAACGTCTGTTTGAAATTCTCGTCCATCCGCTGGTGATGGCCCTGGATACCTCCCGGGACAGCATGGTGTTCACCGGCCTGCCGGAGGCGTTTTTTACCTATCTGAAAGTTTCGCTGATCGCGGGCATTATTGTTTCACTGCCGGTGATTTTTTATGAGTTCTGGATGTTTGTCGCGCCGGGCCTGTACCGCCGGGAACGATTGGTCGTCCTCCCCATTATTCTGATTTCGGTGGTTTTCTTTGCGGTCGGCGCTTCGTTTGCCTATTTTTTTGTTTTTCCGGTGGGGTTCAAGTTTTTTTTGGGGTTTGCTTCGGAATCGATCCGGCCCCTGCCCTCCATGAAGGAATATCTGCGTTTTGCCTCCATCATGCTTCTTGCCTTCGGTTTATCCTTTGAATTGCCGATTGTGCTTACCGGGCTGGCCTGGATGGGCGTGGTGGACGTGACCTTTTTAAGGAAAAACCGCAAGTACGCCATTCTGATTATTTTTATCGCGGCCGCCGTTTTGACCCCGTCGCCGGATGTGATCAGCCAGCTGCTGCTGGCCGGACCGCTGATGGTCCTTTATGAAATGAGCATCTGGGGCGCGCGGATTTTCGGAAGAAAGAGCGGTGTTCCGGATGAAACCGCTGAAAGAGGCGAAGAAAAGGGGGAAGAGGAAAAAGAAGGGAAGACCGGTAAAGAGAAAAAAAGCAGGAGGAATAAGAAAGAAAAGAAAACAGAGACGGTATCCTGACTTTTTCGTTGACACCAAAAGGGGAAAAAGATATTAAAAAATTTCTTGAAGAGAATAAGAGAATCTCTATATCATCATATAAAGTTAAATGTATTTCAGGAGGAGAAAACATGAAGAGAAAAGGCATGAAACGGTTGTGTGTAATGGTCGGCCTGTCCGTTTTACTGGCGGCGGGAGTTGCCGTGGCCGGTACCAAGTTCGTGGATGTCATCACCATGGAGAACAAGCAGGCCTATGACGAGCATAAACAGGGTATTGTAACTTTTACCCATAAAAAGCATACCGAGGAATATAAGATCGGTTGTGGTGACTGCCATCACGACAAAGACGGCAAGCCTTTGACCCTGAAGGCCGGCGACAATGTTCAACCCTGCCTGGAGTGCCATGTCAAAGGAAAAGCCGACAAGAAGGCGCTGGCTTCCCTGCCGGCCGCCGAGCGCAAAAAGGCTGAACTGAAGTTCCACTATGACGCGATTCATGAAAACTGCCAGGGCTGTCACGAGAAATTCAACATCGAAAAAGCCGGCGATAAGAACAAGGGCCCGGCTCCGGCTACCTGCGCCAAATGCCATCCCAAAAAACCGGGCGCCAAGGAATAGCGGACGCCTGAAGATCAGTCAGATTGGAAAGCGGGGTAATCGAAAGGTTACTCCGCTTTTTTAATTTGATGATAGGCCCGGGCGATGCGGACCAGGGCCGGCGCCCAGGAGGGTGTTCCCAGGGCGTGTAGATGGGTATAGGTGGCCAGGACATTGTTGAAGCGGATGCCGTCTTTCTGGTTCATGAATCCCTTGCCCCGCACGGTGGAAAATACCATGTCTTCATCTTTCCCTCCCCATGACAGGACTTTTGAATACCGGAACTCATGTCCTTTCAGTTCGGTACCGTTTTCAAAATAGGGGTTTTGACCGACAACGGTTGAAATCGTATAACCATGACCTTCCGGTCTGGCTGAGATGCCGAATGTGACCGGCAGAAGCCCGCACATGTCATGGGTGCCGTCTCCGTCGACAATTTTTTCCCCCAGATAAATCAATCCGCCGCATTCGGCGTAAACGGGCAGACCCGCCCGCGCCAGTTCCGCCAGCTGATACCGGTAGGCCGTGTTGGCCGAAAGCTGTCGGGCGTGTGTTTCCGGAAACCCGCCGCCGAGGTACAGGGCGTCGATATGATCCGGAAGGCGGGAGTCATTGACAGGACTGGTGAAGATAAGGGCCGCGCCGGCGGCTTCCAGCGCTTCCAGATTTTCCGGATAGTAGAATTGAAAGGCCGAATCACGGGCCACGGCGATGACCGGACGCGGCTCGGTGACTGCCGGAGGGGCAACGGCGGGAGTCACGGACGGCAACTGAACATCGGATGCCAGGACCGCGATATCCATTACGGCGTCAAGGTTAATGTATTTTGCCGCGGTTTGAGCCGCCGCCTGAATGGCCTCCTGGGCCCAGCCATGCTCCGGCGTGGGAACAAGTCCCATGTGCCGTTCGGGGAAATCGTCGGTCAGCTTGGGGATGGCGCCGATCACCGGGATATGACAGTAGTGCTCCAGTGACTGACGCAGGATGGTTTCGTGCCGTTTGCCGGCCACGCGGTTCAAAATAATCCCGGCGATTTTAATGCGGTCGTCAAAGGCCGCGCAGCCATTGACAACCGCGGCGCAGGTCCGGGTCGTTTTGGTGCAGTCCAGGCACAGGAGAATCGGCGCGCCGAGAATATGGGCGATTTCCGCCGTACTGGTGCGGCCGTCCAGATCAATGCCGTCAAACAGACCCCGATTGCCTTCGATGACCGCGATGTCGCTGTTTAGTGTATGAGTATGGAAAGAGTGAAGGACCCGTTCGGGGGGGATAAAAAAGGTGTCCAGATTGTAGCAGGGAGAGCCGGCCGCCAGCGAAAGCCAGCCGGCATCTATGTAATCCGGCCCCTTTTTGAAAGGGGCCGTGCGTTTCCCTTGATTCCTTAATGCCGCGGTCAGGCCGATGGCAATGGTGCTTTTGCCCGCGCCGCCCCTTAACGCCGAAATCACCAGCCGGGGGCAGGTAATATGATCGTGCATGGGAATCTTTCAGCCGCGACGAACAACTTGCCCGCTGCAGAACAGTCTGTTGTTTAGTCTTCGTGTTCCGCGGCGGCCTGTTTTCCGGTACCCGTCAGACCGTACATGGTGGTGCTGCCGCTTGACCAGAATTCCAGCACACCGTCTTCGACCATTTTATTGACGTATTTCTTGGCATCACGGGGTTTCATCCCCAGAATTTCCTGAATATCGGAAAAGTAGAATTTTGACTTTACTTTCAGCTTTTTCGTCAGTTCTTCGGTGACGAGTTTAACGGCTTCTGCCTGTTCCATTGTCAAGCTCCTCAAAAAAAGCGGTGAGGAACAGGACCCTTACCGGGGCCTGTTCCTCTTTCCGCGTGGTTATAAAAGCTTTTAAAACTATACTACTTGATCGCGTTGGTAAACTTGAACTGGCTGGTCTGCCGCCAGGTGTAGTATGCCGGATCCCGGAAATCATCAATCAGGTGATGGGTGAAATCCAGACCGCATTTTTCAAAGAACTTTTCCCAGCCGATGCGTTCGGCCCATTCGCCGAGCCGTTCGTACTTGCGGGCGTCTTTGGCGTATACTTCCACGATGCGTTTGATGACATCGGTCAGTTCCGGCCAACGGGGCACGTTGTTGGGCAGGAAGGCCACGACCACTTTGGAGAACATGGGCGGGCTGATCCGGTTGGAGACCTTGCCGCCGACCATCACGACCACACCGTCGCCTTCGCCGCTTGCCAGGGGCAGGGCGGGGCACATGGTGTAGCAGTTGCCGCAGTACATGCAGCGCTCGTTGTTGATCTCAACGCTTTTGACTTCCGTGCCGTTGACTTCGACCTTTTTGGGCTTGATGGCCGCGGTCGGGCAGGCGGCAACCGCCAGCGGGATCTCGCACATCTTGTCCAGGTATTCATGTTCGATCACGGGCGGTTTGCGGTGATAACCCACGAAGGCGATGTCCGAGCAGTGAACGGCGCCGCACATATTCAGGCAGCAGGCCATGGAAACGCGGACATGGGCCGGCAGGCTCATGGTTTTAAAGTAATCAAACAGTTCGTCCATGCAGGCCTTGACCGGACCGGAAGCGTCCGTGGCCGGCGTATGGCAGTGAATCCAGCCCTGGGTGTGGACGATGTTGGAAATACCGGCGCCGGTGCCGCCGACCGGGAACTTGAGGCTGCCGCCAGGAAATTTTCTGCCGGCCAGGTCTTTCTTCAACGCCTCGGCCTTTTCCAGGCTGTCGGTCATGAATTCGATGTTGTTACGCGTGGTCCAGCGAACATAGCCGTCACAGTATTTGTCCGCGATATCACATATTTCCCGGATATGGGTAACACTCATGATACGGCAGCCGCCAGCCCTGACGGTGTAGATTTTGTCTCCGGATTCGGCCACATGAACCAGGACGCCAGGTTCCAGAATCTGGTGATAGGCCCATTTGCCTTTGTTCTTTGCGATAACTGGCGGATAAAATTCCGCAAAATTTCTCGGGCCGATGTCGGTAATTCTGTTTTTCATCGGCTCTTTTGGATCATAACCAGAAGATATAAAAGCCATGTTTCTTCCCCCTTATCGTTTATGACGCTCTCTGTATTTGACAGGATCCATTGAAAAACCGCCCGGGACCTCTTCTTCTTTCCAGAAGATGTACGGGTTGGTTCTGGGCGCGATAACATGCTGCGGCATGGCCGGAATGCCGGTCGCTTCCAGCAGTTTCTGGAAGCCCTGGCGTTTCATCAGCTCGCCCAGGCGCTCGCGGTTCTTGCCTTCTTCCATCCACCAGTCCCAGATGGCTTCGATGACTTCTTTGATTTCATCATAGGGCTCAACAACGGGAAGGAAAGGAGCCACCAGGGAGCCCATCTGGGCGCCGTCCAGGATCGGCGCCTTGGCGCCGGCCAGAATGGACAGACCTTTTTCCTTGCCGGGTTTCAGGGCTCTGGGCATGACGTTGATGCAGTGCATGCAGCGGTTGCATTCGCTGTTATCGATGGTCAGTTTGCCGCCTTCAAACTTCATGCACTCGGTGGGGCAGAGGGCGATGACTTCCTTCTGGATGTCAAATTTACCCCAGTTACGGCCGGAGTGGGCGCCGCCGTTGGGCGGGAAGTCCGGATCGTTATCGACATAGCCCTTGACCGCGGCCTGATCGATCCGGATGTCGTCTCTCCAGGTGCCGATGAAGGAGAGGTCGGCCCGGGCGATGGAAGCCACGCAGCAGTTGGGGCAGCCGTCGAATTTGAACTTGAACTTATAGGGGAATGCCGGCCGGTGCAGCTCATCCTGGTATTCATTGGTCAGGGCCGTGCACAGCGACTGGGTGTCGTAGCAGGCGAATTCGCAGCGGGCTTCGCCGACGCAGTCGGACGGGGTTCTCAGGTTGGAGCCGGAGCCGCCCAGGTCCTGATTAAGGTTGTGGGTCAGTTCGAAGAAGATCTCTTCCAACTGGGGGGTGGTGGTGCCCAGGAAGATGACATCTCCGGTGGAGCCGTGCATGTTGGTGATACCGCTGCCGCGGAATTCCCACAGATTGCACAGATCTCTAAGGTAGTCGGACTTATAGAAATGTCCGGACGGCTGGGAGATGCGCATGGTGTGGAAATGGGCCACGCCCGGGAACATCTCCGGCTGGTCGCAGTACCGGCCGATAACGCCGCCGCCGTACCCGAAGACGCCGACGATGCCGCCGTGTTTCCAGTGGGTTTCCTTGTCCTTGAAGGAAAGTTCAAGAACGCCCAGCAGGTCGTCGACCGTGTCGGTCGGAATCTGGAACTCGACTTTTTTTTCGTTTTTCGCTCTTGACTCTGCTTCCTGCTTCAGGTCGGACACAAAGCTCGGCCATGGTCCCGACTCAAGCTGATCCAGCAAGGGAGTCTTGTGTTTTGCCATTGTCTACCTCCATTTAAGATAATAACATTTTGCCGTTCACGGCAATCCCAGTAAAAAACCTATCAATTTTACGTCTATATAAACTCTCAGCGTTTTCCCGCGAGATGATGACCATCCGGTGCTTAACGGTTTTCTCCGATCTCCTTTTTAATTTGAGGCGCCACTTCAAAGCCCATGGATTCGGCCTGGCGGCAATGTTCCGCGGCCTTGACTTTATCGCCTTTCTCCAGAAAGGCGATGGTCAGATTGTTGTGGGCCACGGCGAACGCCGGCTCCATCTCCAGCACCTTATAATTGGTTTCGATGCTTTTATCCACCATTCCCTTCATTAGATAGGCGTTGCCAAGGTTGGTATACGCCTGAAGGAATTTGGGGTTGAAGGATACCGCCTTTTCCAGGGCGGTGATGGCCTCATCGACGTTGCCCAACTGCAGATGGGCAAAACCGATATTGCCGTAACCTTCGGCGAATCTCGGCCTGGCTTGAGTGGCGCGCTGGTTGTACTCCAGGCAGCCGTTGATATCGTTGAAATGCATGCGGATGCCTCCCAGAAGGACAAAGGCTTCGGCCAGGGAGGGACTGCAGCTGACGGCTTCCAGTAATTCTCTTTCCGCTTCTTCAAACCGGTTCTGGGCCAGCAGCGCCACCGCGTAGTTGTACCGGGTTATGGCACAGTCGGGACTGGCCGCTACTTTTTCCCGCTGCTGCATCAGATAATCTTGCGTCGATGGTTGCTGGTTCATTTTTTATAAAAAATTCAAATGGTTAATAATCGGCCCGGATTGCTGTTCAGTCAGGGCAAATACTCGTTATAAAGTGGCTATTAAGCCAGCATCTAATAAATATTGTCAAGTAAAATTTGATGGCTTCGCAAAAAGTGCAATGCCCGGGGTTACCGGAAAAAAGAATCCATGATGGTTTTATACGCTCCTCCTCTCCAGGCCGTGGCCGGGCTGGTTTTCGGGTTGGAAAGGATATCCGGCGGCAGGTAGTTCAGAAAATCCGATATGCCGGGGATGATTACCCGGACAACGGGAAACCGGAGAACCGGGTGGGTGAGATCCATGACGATACAATCGGTTTTCAGGCGGGCAACCAGTTGTTGGAGAGCGTCGATTTCTTCCATCAGATTTTTCCCTCCCGGTCGTCTCTGAAATCGGACAGTCTCCCCTTGCAGTAAAAATGATATATTTTTGGGGGAGACGCCGCACTTCATGAGGGAATAGTAGTCTTTGACCCGGTCCCCCGCGATTACCGGCCGGTCAAAAGCTTTCCGGGGAGACGCCAGGGTCTCTCTCCCCTGAACGCCTTCAGTGAAGCACCGGGTCAGGGCCTCTTCCGGGCTAAAGGAAGCTCCGGCAATCAGGGTATGGTATTCCATCCGGTCCGGAGAGAGGTTGTGGTTGGTGAACAGGACCCCGATCACCGGCAGGGTGCCGTTGCCGGAAAGGTCTTTGATGGTGACCTGGACATTGGAACGCCTGAAGAATTCGATCATCTCCCTTATGCGCGGGTCGTCAATGGTGGCGGGGTCAATGGTGGGCACGATGGTTTCATTCTTGATGACGCTGATCTGGACATACCGTTCCAGCACTTCGCAGCTGGCCTGGATCAGGGCCTCCTCCAGCGTGTTGCCGGCGGCCACGCCGTTGGAGCCGTGGATATAGGCGGCGAATTTTATCGGGACCTTGACGGTTTGATCCTTCAGCAGGGAATAGCCGTCGACCCAGTGGCCGGCCATTTCGCAACCCTTGATGTCTTCGATGGTTTTTGCGTTCAGGTGCGGCTGTCCGGCCAGCAGGGCGTCTATGGTAAGGGGCCGGTCCATCTCCTCCTGTCGGGCGCGGGTATACCCGGGCATCCAGGCATAGTTTAGAAAATCGTTGGTCCGACGGCTGTAGATGGCCGGCAGGTGGAACCGGACCTGCTCCTCGAATACCGGATAGTAGAGCCCGGCGCTGAATCGTTCGGCCAGCTCGGCGTGGGCGCTGGCTTCCGCCAGCCGGGCGCTGACGCCTTTGCCTTCACAGATGATGCGCAGGGCATCGATCCAGATCCGACCCCAGAACAGCGTTTCCGTGACACGGACCGGTTCGTAGACCGGATCACAGCCCAGGGTGGCGAAGCCGTCCCTGATTCTTTTCAGGGTATTGTCCGGCGTGTCGCATTTGTTAAATTCGTTGCGGACGGTATTCTGAAATTTCATAGGCCCTTCTTTCCGACGGTTTCATTGGTTATTATCGTAAAGCACCGGGCAGTTCAACCCTGAAGTGATCAGGCGGGAAAGGTTCTTTTGGCGTGTTTTTGATTGTTATTGGCCGCCAGGTATGGTAACACAAAAAAAAATAATCAACGGCATGTATTCAGGAGAAAGGTCATGATATCGGGATGCTATACGGCGCTGATAACGCCGCTTGACAAGGGACGGGTGGATGAGGAAGGGTTGGACCGGCTGGTTGAGTTTCAGATGACCAACGGCGTGACCGGCATTGTCGCCATGGGGACGACTGGCGAAAGCCCGGCTTTTGACTGGCAGGAACACAACCAGGTGACGGAGCGGATCGTCCGCGCCATGAAGGGCCGGGGCATGTGTATTGCCGGATCCGGCAGCAACAGCACGGTGGAAACCCTGGAGGCCACCGGTCACGCGGCCAAGGCCGGCGCCCGGGCCATGCTGCTGGTCGATCCCTATTATAACGGCCCCAGTTCTCTTGAAATCAGAAAAGAGTATATTGAGCCGGTAGCCGAACGGTTTCCGGATACAACCATCATTCCCTACCTGGTGCCGGGCCGGACGGGTACGCAGCTTCTGCCCGAAGATCTGGCGCTTGCCGCCGAGCGGTTCCCGAATATCGGCGCCGTTAAGGACGCCACGGGAAGTTTTGACAACATGAAGCGTATCCGCCACTGCTGCGGCGAAAAGATGGCGATTCTGTCCGGTGACGATAACCTGACCTGCCGCATGATGAGTGATCCGCAGATCCGGGCCTGCGGCGTGATTTCGGTGTATGCCAATATTTTCCCCCGGGCGCTGTCGGAGATGGTCGCGGCCATGGCCCGGGGACGGGGCGAGGTCGCCCTCGGGCTGGAAAAGCAGTTATCGCCCCTGCTGGAACTGGTGACGGTCACCACTACGGAAACAACCCCCCATGGTCCGGTTTCGTGCCGGGCCAGAAATCCTCTGCCGGTCAAGACCCTGATGGCGGTTCTGGGCATGCCGTCGGGAAGCTGTCGCCGGCCCCTGGGCCGGATGACCGCTGCCGGTCTGGAGAAACTGCTCGCGGCGACCCGGACCATGTTTTCCGCTTCACCGGAGCTGTTCGCTCCCATGGCGGATTTTTTCAAGGTGGATGTGGCCTCGCGGTTGAATGATACGGCGAGGATTCGTCAACTGGTCTATGAATCCTATTAGGGGGGATGTTATTGTGCGCCGGGATGGGGTCGCCTGGCCGCGGCCGTTTCCGTTTAGAACTGTCTAAAGAAAGACGGCAGCACCAGGCGGTCATAACGCTCATGCCGGGGGAGCGGCCGCGCCTTTGAACAGGATGGATTTAAGCCAGCGGAAGGCGAATTTCAGCAGTTCCACCTCATTGCCGGCTATGGCCTGCCGGGTTGCCTCATCCACGGGATAGCGCTGCAGGAAGGTGCTTTCAAAAACAAATCGTTTGAACCGGTCAATGTCATAGGAGGCCATAAAAAACATTTTTTTGGCCTCCTCGGTCAGGCGGATATTGGGGGGGAATGACCGTTTTCTCACCACCAGATCCGTCCATTCAGCGTTGATCTCGTCATGGATATCGACTCCCTGGTCCTTGCGCCAGGAAGCCACCGTCCACTCTACGGGTTCTTCGAACCCCCGGCAGTGGGGTTCATTGATGAAAAAGAAAAAACCCTCCTGATCTAATTCCTGGTCTTCTTCCCGGTGGCTTAGTGAGGCGACGCCCAGGGGATAATAGCGGCAGGTGGTGGGCCGGTCCTGGTAGACGATGCATCCATCGTCCCGGACAAACGGACAGGACTGCCGCTCATCGTCCAGGAGTTTCAGGGTGACCACCGGCAGATCGGTCTTCTCCAGGAGGCGGGGTTCGGTATAGATGGACAGAAAGTCGCCGGAAGAAAGCCCCAGGCGGTTTTTCAGGCGGACGATATCATAGGGGGTGAGAATGATGTTGATGCTCCGGCAGCATTCCGTGAAGCAGGAAAGCCCGTGGTGACATCTGAACTGGAAGCTGTCGTTGAGTCCGAACTTGACCGGACTGACTTTGGCCATGTTGTCTGAATTGCCTGGGGGTGTATCTGTCATTGATTCGTATATCCTTACCTTGCTGTTCGAAAAGGTTATAAAAAAACCGGCACAAATCCACAGCGGGATATATACCATAAATATTTCACAGCGGAAAAAATATTTTATGACACTTGCTTTTCACCCTCGCCCGCTGTACGTTATTTTTTTTAACGATTAACCGCGCATGATGGTGATGCGGGGGATATCATGGAAATGATGAACTGTCGAGAATATTCCGCCGGAAGGCGATTCGTCGGCCGGTTGCCCCATGGCGGGGATCTGGCGGCAACGCTGGAGACTTTCTGCGCCCGTCATGATATCCAGACCGCCGAGTTTTCCCTGATCGGTGCCGTATCCAGGGCGACCCTGGGAACCTATGACCAGAAGCAGCAGGTTTATGTCACCTTTACGGCCGAGGGCAGTCTCGAGATCCTTTCCTGTACCGGCAATATTTCCGTCAAGGACGGCCAGCCGTTTGCGCATGCCCATGTGATTCTGTGCGAAGAAGGGGGCAGAACCATCGGCGGCCATCTCTTCCCGGGAACGGTGATTTTCGCCGGGGAGGCGCGGATCACGGAACTGATCGGTCCGCCCTTGGTAAGGGAATATGACCGGACCACCGGTCTGATGCTCTGGGATATGGGCACCCCCGGGATATAACGGGACATGGCGGCCGTTATGACAATGAGTAAGGAGGCATTATGGGTTTATCTGTTACCAAGACCAATCAATTAAAACCTCATCCCCAGGACAGCGGGCTGGCGTTCGGCACTGTCTTTACGGATCATATGTTCAACATGGACTATACCCCGGAAAAGGGCTGGCATAATCCCCGCATTGAGCCTTACGGGAATTTTGTGCTTTCCCCGGCGGCCATGGTACTGCATTACGGTCAGGCGATTTTCGAGGGGCTGAAGGCTTTTCGAACCGAGACAGGCGAGGTCCAGCTGTTCCGCCCCGAACAGAACCTGAAACGCCTGAACGCTTCGGCCCGGCGGCTGTGTATTCCCGAATTTGATGAGGCGGCGATGCTGCAATATCTCATCGAACTGATCCGGCTGGAAAAGGCCTGGGTGCCGGCGGCCAACGGCACATCATTATATATAAGGCCGTTCATCATTGCCACGGACCCGTATATCGGCCTGAAAACATCGGCGACCTACCGGTTGGCCATTATCCTCTGCCCGGTGGGGGCCTACTATCCGGAGGGGTTCAATCCGGTCAAGATCTGGGTATCTAAAGAGTATGTCCGGGCGGTGCGGGGCGGCGTGGGCGACGTCAAGACGGCCGGCAATTACGCCGCCAGCCTCTATGCCACCGAAGTGGCCCATCATGAAGGCTATACCCAGGTGCTGTGGTTGGACGGGGTCAATCTGAAGTATGTGGAGGAAGTCGGCTCCATGAACATCTTTTTCATTTTGGGAGATGAAATCGTTACACCGGCTTTAAGCGGAAGCATTCTGCCCGGCATCACCCGGGATTCCGTTATAACACTGGTGCGTTCATGGGGGCACCCGGTCAGCGAGAGACGGATCAGCATCGATGAGGTTGTTGAGGCGCACCATCGCGGCAATCTCAAGGAGGTTTTCGGCTCCGGCACGGCCGCGGTGATTTCCCCGGTGGGGGTGATGAAATACGGCCAGGAGGTGTTTACCATCGGCGATGGTCAGGCGGGATCGTTTTCAAAGAAGATATTCGACGCCCTGACGGATATCCAGTATGGCCGGGCCAGAGGGCCGGAAGGGTGGATCGTGCCGGTATAGCCCGATAGATGTTGAACAGGCGATGAATCCCGGGCGGGGCTGATGTTAATCGGCACCGCCCGGTTCGTTTTTCACCAGGATGTCGATGATTTTCGGGATATAGTCATCCGCTTTGGCGGCGTCAAAGCTGCAGGCGCCGGCGGCGGCATGCCCACCCCCCTCAAAGCGGGAGAGCATGTCACCCACATTCACACGGCAGTTGCGGTTGAAAATGCTGTGCCCCACACTGACCAGAATCGTGTTCCGCTTTTCGCTATCGTAACGTATCCTCATATTGACCACCGATTCCGGGAAAAGCGAGTACACCAGAAACCGGTTTCCTGTTGGTGCTTTTCCCAATGACCGGAAATCCGTCACGGCCACCGGGCCGACCAGGCGGGTATATTTTTCAAGAAAATCCCTGTAGCGAGAATTTTCCTGAATGGCTGCCCGGCATTTTTTATCCACCCGGTCATCCGCCATTACTTCTCCGATCGGTTGTTTCCAGATAAGGCGGACCAGATCATTCCAGTAGGGCATATCACGTCGATCGTGACCATTGATGGTCATGGACAAAAGCAGATAAGGATGGCTTTCAGGAGAAAGAACTTCTTCCTGCGTCAGGTCAGCCGAATCGATTTTATCGGCCTGGGCCGACAACTCACTGAAATCGCGGCTGAATCGGTCATGGTAATACTCGTAAATCAGTCCGGCGGCAGATGGCGCGATCCGGAAAAGTCCTTTAAACGGCACATCGATCCGGTTGGAGTAGTGATGATCAAACCACAAGGCGCAATTTTCATGATAAGGCAGATTGGCAATGACGTCATCGGCTTCGATGACGGCCTCTTTTTTCTGCATCTGGTGCGGCTCCACCCAGTTGATGCCCCGGTCGATAGGGAGAACATCATACAGCAGGGCGGCGCAGGCGACACTGTCAAAATCCGCACGGGTTACGATCCGCATGTTTGCATTCCCCTTTGCCGGTCGGTTTTATTTTCATGTTGCTATACCAGTTTAATATTACGTATTCAATACGTTTCTTGTCGGTCGAGTCCGGCAGGAATGAATATCGGATAGAACGGCGGCGCCGAAGAACCGGTCGGGGATGAAAAAATTAACTTGACATCAGTGCGTTAAAGATTTTAAAAGATTGATTTTAAGTTGATTCCGGAAGGAACGGAACTATAAAGGAGGTGTCAATCATGCAGTGTTCCACAGTCAAAACCAACACGGAATGCCCGCTTATGACCGCCAAGGGCTGTTCATATAAGGGAGGTGTCTGTCTTCCAATTGTTGAGGCTTGCCAGGGGTGCAAGCGGGCGGTTGAATACCCGACCGGGTGGTATTGCTCCGCCACGCCCGATCCCGCCAAGAAGTGGAAAAACGGACCGTGCAACCTGGCCACCCATGTGGAAACCACGCCGGTCGAGACCAAGACCAAAGTCAATCCCCTGAAGGCATCCAAACGAAGCCAGAAGTAATATGGCCGGACAGTCAAGACCGGCGTTGCGCCGGTCTTGACTGTCGCCTGTAACTCCTTTCCCCCAGCCTCATACAAGCCAGGTTCGTCAGTCGGGCAACCCTCCTGAATGGATCGGCAACACATCGTTTTAACAGGATTGGCCGCAACACGCTGTCCCGTTCCGAGGCGCTAACTGCCTGGTATCAAAGAAACCCTTTTAACTTTCGCGTTTTGTGGTATGGTGATTAACGGGGTTGACGCTAAATCGCTAACGTATATAAGAGCTTTTGTATTGACGACCACTTTTGAAGAAAACGCGGTTCGATCGGATGTTGTGTCGGCCGGGATTGCGAAGCCTGGTATTTATATGCCCCGGGTCCAGCTGGCAATTCGTGTGGTCCTGGGGGTGCTGGCGGCGGTTTATTTCTTTGCCATGCCGATTCAGCCCTTTATTTTATCCGCCGCCGGCGTGGCGGCTGTAATCGGCGCCTTCCTGTTGTTCCATATGGCCTGGTGGGCCTGGTACCGTTCCCGGGGAATGGGCTGGGCCGGTATCCGGCTGGCCGCCTGGGTTGATATTCTGGCCGCCTTCACCGGCGTACTGGTCGATCCTTTTGATGTGCCCCCCTCAGGACTGCTGGTGATGATCGCCGTCCTCGGCAACGGCATGCAGCACGGCCTGAAAATATTCCTGGAACAGTTCTTAAGCATTCTGCTGATAAGTATTCCGGTCTTTGCCGTCCGGCAGATCTTGTTTTTCCGGGCGGTGCCATATCCGCTTGCGTTTGTAATACTTTTCATCGCCATCGCCATTTTTTATGTCTACCTGCTGCTCAAGCGGATCGAGCGCATGAAAAAGGAAGCGGAAATGATGGCCCAGCAGGATCCGCTGACAAAGTTATATAACCGGAACGCCTTTATCCGCACCGCGAATTATCTTCTTTCCCTGCATGATCGCAAGCAGATACCCCTGGTGGTGATGTTCGCGGATCTGGACAATTTCAAAGAAGTGAATGACAAACTGGGACACGCCTTTGGAGATGAGGTGCTCCGGTTTTTCGCCCGCCTGACCGATGAGTGGTTGAGGAAGTCAGACATCGTCGCCCGCTACGGCGGAGATGAATTTGTATTCATGCTGGCGGACATGGACCTGGCGGGGGCCGAAGAGGTGGCGCTCCGGCTGCAGCGTGAATTCCTGCGCTGGGCCGATGAACGCGATGTCAGGGTCGGGGTCAGCTTCGGCGTAGCCGCCGTTCCTGAAGGAAAGGCCGACCTGAATCGCCTCCTCAAGCATGTTGATGCGGCGCTATATGAAGCCAAGAGCCGCAAAGAAGACCGGAGGGTAGTCATCGCGCCGCCCCTGGAATAAAGCGGTCGAATCTTCTCTCGCCAACCGATGCCCCGATAAAATTCATACAGGCCGTCCCCGGCCTCGTCTTGCCGCATTCCCATTTTGTGGCCGTTATCCGGGGGAAGCCGCCCCGGCCGTGATTTTTTTCCTGATTCCGAATAAAAATTCTGGAAAACCGAATAATGATTGTGTTAATAAGTACACTTTAATTTGGGATTGGTCTGGTTAATGCTAATATGAGGTAGACAGATGATATTAAAAGAAAACACGAAGTTCAGCTATGCTCTGGCCATTGTCCTGCTGATTGTGGGGGTCGTCTGCTACGCGGCCGGCGAGCCGGCCCGTCTCCCTGACGAACCACCCGTCAGGAAGGTTTTCATGGGCGTGGCCGGTAACGTTCTGTTTGATCACCAGGGCCATACGGACTATGAGGGGGACTGCACCGTCTGTCATCATCATGGCGAGGAAGCGTCTTTCCGGGCCTGCGACACCTGCCATTTATCCGCGTTGCCGAAAAAAGAGCCGGCGATCTGTGCCGAGTGCCATCCGCTTTCAAAAGATGAGCATGTCAAGGATGTTCATTATGAACATCACGTGCTGATGGAGAACGAACCCGATACCTGGACCTGCAAGAAATGTCATGAACTGGCGGAAGGTGAGACGATTCCGGCCGCTTGCGGAGACTGCCATGACCCGGAGGAGGTGGAGGGTCAGGCGAAAATCATGACCTATCAGAAATCCGTGGATGCCATGCATGCCCAGTGCATCGACTGTCATGAAGAGATGGGGTCCGGTCCGACGGCCTGCGAAGCCTGTCATGCCCAGTAACCTGAAGACGGACTGACAGCACACAAATAATGTTTACGAAAATAAGGGTTGGACGATGATAAGACGATCGTTTTTTGGAGTGGTTAAGCCCTGCGTCCGGTATGAAAAAACGGATGGTTTTCCGATGCTGCAGAAAGTTCCGGAACCGTCCCGGATCACGTTTTTTGTTGAGGCGGATTTCGTGCGAAGAGATCAGTTGGCTTTTAAAACCGGAGATGGGGTTGAAAGCGGCCAGAAAATTCAGCCGGTCCTGGGGAACCTGGCATATGCCGAGGCCTCTCTGGGCGGAACGGTGACGTCAGTTTTTTCCCACACTGGAAATTTCGGTAAAAAATACACCGGGATTACCATTACCGTTGATAAGGGCAAAACGGCTGCCGGCAGCCGTTTTCAGGAAGCGGGAAGGGACATTACGATCGAGACGGCCGGGAATTTTCTGCGGTGTATACCGGGAGGGCTTCCTGACGGGTTGTTCGCTTTTGCGGATAAGATCCATACCATTGTTATTCAGGGCGCGGATGAAGACGTTCTGGGCGTGACCCGGGCGTATACCGTCAAACACGAGATGGCGGCGTTAAAACAGGGGATTGACGTCCTGCGGAAGATTTCCGGGGCCAGGCAAATCGTACTGACGATTCCCGGCGCCATGGCTTCCGAGGGAGGAACCGCGGGCGTGGAAATTAAAACGCTGAAACCCGAGTACCCGGCGGCCAACCCCCGCCTGGTGGCCCGGGACTGCCTGGGAATCACGGTCCCGGCCGGATCCGCCTGTGAAGAGGCTGGTATCTGTTTCATCAGCGCCGAGGCCGTGGCTTCACTGGGAAAAGCCCGCGATACCGGCATGGTGCCAAGCCGGAAAATGATTACCGTGATCAAGAAAAGCGGAGAAAAGGTCATGGCTTCGGCCGTGATAGGCACACCCGTCGGAGACGTCCTGACCGCCTGTTCCGAAAAAGTGAATGAGAACGATCGCATTGTTTTTGGCGGCCCCATGACCGGTTCGGCGGTTTTTTCGGAATCCCATCCGGTGGAAGCGGATACGGATATCGTGATTGTCCAGGACGCCGGGCAGATTCCCGGGGTGGCGGACCGGTCCTGCATCAACTGCGGCGACTGCGTCCGGATTTGTCCGGCCCGGGTTCCGGTCAATATGCTGATCCGGTACCTGGGTGCCGGGGATTACGCCACCGCAGCCGATCAATACGACCTTCTCTCCTGTATCGAATGCGGACTGTGCGCTTTTGCCTGCCCGGCGAATATCCCGGTTTTCCAGTACATCAAACTCGGCAAGTATGAATTTGCCAGACATAATGCGGCGGAGGCGGAACATGCATAGCGAGAGAAAACTGGTTGTTTCACACGCGCCATTCTGGCATGACGGCGGCTCGATCGCGGCCCGGCATTACAATATTCTGCTGGCGGCGCTGATCCCGGTTATCGCCGGAATCGTGACCTACGGTGTCCCGGCTCTCGGCGTCGTCGCCCTGGCCGTGTCGACGGCCATCGGCTGGGAGTTTCTGATGAATAAGATCACCCGGCGTCCGGTTACGGTGGGAGACGGCAATGCCGCCCTGACGGGTCTGCTCCTGGCCATGCTCCTGCCCGCGACCATGCCGTGGTGGGTGGTGGTGACGGGTACTTTCCTGGCGGTGGTCATCTGCAAGCAGATCTTCGGCGGACTGGGCGCGAATCCCTTCAACCCGGTACTCATGGGTACGGCCATGCTGATGACGGGATGGCCCATGCTGATGGATTTTAATCATATGCTGGCCGATTACGTGACTGGCTTTAACATGGTCGATCCCCTCTGGTCGGCCAAATATTTCGGGCCGGAAACGGTTGCCTCTTTTACGGCCGGTGATCTTCTGCTGGGCAAACAGGCCGGCGGCATTGGTACCGCTTTCGGCCTGGGCATCATCATCGGCGGTTTTTATTTGATGATCCGGGGCTTCATTCGCTGGGAGATCGTTCTTTCCTTTCTGGTCGGTGTGGCGGTTACGGCCCTGGCATTCAACATGAAAAACCCGGACGCATACGCCGGTCCGGTATTTCACCTGCTGGCCGGATATACGTTGGCCGGCGCCGTTTTTTTCGCCACCGAGGATTCCTCCTCTCCGGTCAATTTGACTCCCATGCTGATTTACGGCGTCGGCGGGGGAGTGATGACGGTGTTAATCAGAAACATCGGGGTGTATGTGGACGGTGTGGTGTTTGCCATTCTGGTGATGAACCTGATCAATCCACTTATCGATAAAATCAGACCAAAAGCAATGGGGAAGGTAGCATAATGCGTGAATTAATTAAGATGGTGGTAGTGCTCACCGTTTTGACGGCGGCTTCAGGCGGTCTGCTGGCCGGGGTCAGGGATGCGACCAAGGAAAAAATCGAACTGCAGGTGCTCAATTTTGTGCAGGGACCGGTACTGAAGCAGATGTTCACGAAAGCCTCCAACGACATGATCGCCGACCGATTCACTCTCCAGGACGGGAAGGAAGCGATTGTTCTTTTCCCCGTAGCCGTCGACGGCAAGGTACGGTATGTGGCGTTTAATTCCAGCGGTAAGGGCGGTTTCGGAGGAGATGTCGGGTTGATGGTGGGCGTGGATATTGAAAGCGGCAAGATTATTTCCGCGGGGGTGACGACGCATAGTGAGACCCCGGGGATCGGCTCCAGAGCCAAGACGGAACCGGACCTGGTCGGCCGTTTTGTCGGCCTGGCCGCGAACCAGGAATTTAAGGTTAAAGGAGATGGCGGTCAGATCGACGCCATCAGCGGTGCCACGGTTACCTCTCGTGGCGTCTGTAACGCCGCCACCAGCGCCGGACAACGCTATGGCCGGCTGGAAACTGAAATAAAAAACAAAACAGGAAATTTATAATAAGCTCAGGGAGTCGAATATGGCAAAAACCGTCATGCAGGAATTTACCAAAGGGTTATGGAAGGAAATTCCACCTTTCCGGCTGGTGCTCGGCATCTGTGCCACGCTGGCGGTGACGACAAAAGTGGAAAACGGCATCGGCATGGGACTGGCCACTACCTTTGTGCTGGTCGGTTCCAATGTTTTGATTTCATTGCTCCGGAATGTTATCCCTTCCAAGGTCAGAATCGCCTGCTTCATTGTGATCATTGCAACTTTCGTAACCGTTGTGGAACTGGTCATGCAGGCCTATACCTACAGCCTTTTTTTGCAACTCGGCATTTTTATCCCCCTGATCGTCGTCAACTGCATTGTGCTGGGCAGGGCCGAAGCCTTTGCGAGCAAGAACTCACTTCTCCCGTCCATTGCCGATGGCCTGGGGATGGGTGTCGGGTTTACCCTCTCGTTGACGGCCATCGCGCTGATGCGTGAGCCCCTTGGAGCCGGAACATTAACCATTTTCGGGAAAACCATTACACTGTTCGGGGATGCCTTCATGCCTTTTTCGTTTCTGGTCCAGGCGCCGGGGGCTTTCATCTGCCTTGGCCTGATGCTGTGTGTCATGAACATGTTCGGAAAATAGGAGAGCGGAAATGACGGAGTATCTGGTCTTTGCCATCAGCTGTATCCTGATCAACAATATTCTGCTGGCCCAGTTTCTGGGGAACTGTCCGTTTCTGGGCACATCCAAAAAAATGGAAACTGCGGTGGGCATGTCCATGGCGGTTGTGTTTGTTCTGGTGCTGGCCGGAATTCTCACATGGCTTCTGGATGTTTATCTGTTGAAGCGGTTCGAAATTGAATTTTTAAGAACGCTGACGTTTATTCTGGTCATCGCGGCACTGGTCCAGTTTGTCGAAATGTTTCTGAAAAAGAGTATTCCCGCCCTTTATGCGGGCCTGGGGATATTCCTGCCGCTGATCAGCACCAACTGCGCGGTCCTGGGCGTCTGTCTGATAAACATAAAAGAGGAATACAGCTTCATGCAGATGGTGGCCTCTTCTTTGTTCTATTCCGTCGGTTTCGGGCTGGCGCTGGTTCTTTTCGCCGGTTTGCGGGAACGGATTACTCTGGCGCGGGTACCCAAACCGCTTCAGGACACTTCCATCGGCCTGGTGACCGCCGGCATGATCGCTCTGTCTTTTTTCGCTTTTAAAGGGATGGCGTAACATCACTAATCGTTCCAGATTGTAAGGGGCAGACAATGTTTGAGGCAATTCTTTCCATGTTGGGACTGGGCCTGGCCAGCAGCGTTATGCTGGCTGTCGCCTCTCGCGTGTTCTATGTTTATGAAGACCCCCGCATTGCCCAGGTTGAAGCCAAAACAGCCGGCGCCAACTGCGGCGGATGCGGTTATGCCGGGTGCGCCGCCGCTGCCGCCGCCGTGGTGGCGGGAAAGGCGCCCGTGGGGGTCTGTGTCGTCGGTGGCCAGGAATCGGCGTCGGCCATTGCCGGCATTATGGGCCTGGCGGCGGGCAGTGCCGAGCCCGCGGTATCGGAAAACGCCTGTCTGGGCGGTGACCGCGCTGATAATCGCTACACTTATATGGGAGTGCAGTCCTGCAGGGCCGCATTTGCCTTGTACGGCGGCAAACGGGTCTGTCAGGTCGGCTGCCTGGGATACGGCGACTGCATCAAGGCCTGCCTGTTTAACGCCATCGACATGGGACCGGACGGTTTCCCCATTGTCAACGAACAGAAGTGCGTCGGATGCCGGGCCTGCGAGAAAGCCTGTCCCAAAGACATTATCACGGTTAAAACCATGTCGGAGCGGCTGCTGGCCATGAACACGGAAGACGGAACCCATGCCCCCTGCGCTCAGACCTGCCCGGCCCAGATCGATATTCCCCGCTATATCCGGCAGATCAGAGAGGGGGATTACGAGGGGGCGGTCGGTACCATCCGGGAACGCAATCCTCTGCTGGTTTCCTGCGGCCGAGTCTGCCCTCATCCCTGCGAAGACCGTTGCCGCAGAGGGGTGGAAGACGAGCCGGTGTCGATTAATCAGTTGAAGCGTTTTGTCGCGGATTACGAAATGAATTCAGGCAAACGCTTTCCCATATCCTGCGCCCCGGAAACGGGAAAGAAGGTGGCGGTCGTCGGCGGTGGCCCGGCGGGGTTGAGTTGCGCCTATTTCCTGCGGCGGGTGGGCCATGACGTCACCCTTTTTGATGCCATGCCGGAACTGGGCGGCATGATCCGGTACGGCATTCCGGAATACCGGCTGCCCAAAAAATCCCTGGACTGGGAAATCCAGGGGATTCTCAACCTTGGCATTGCTCACCAGCCGAACATGAAGCTCGGCCGGGATTTTGATATCGACAGCCTGGTGGCGGCCGGGTATGACGCTATATTTCTGGGCATCGGCGCCTGGAAAGATTCCGGTCTTAAGATCGAAGGCAATGACTTAAAGGGCGTTTACACCGGCATTTCTTTTCTGACCCGATTCGCCGCCTGGCAGCAGGGGGTCAGCAAGGAACCGGTTCCGGTGGGGAAAAAATGCGTTGTCATCGGCGGCGGGAACACTGCCATAGACTGCGTCCGGACGCTGATCCGTCTGGGCGCGGAAGAAGTGTCCATCGTATACCGCCGCACCCGGAACGAAATGCCGGCCAACAAGGTCGAAATCGATGCCGCCGAACATGAAGGCGTTCATCTGAAATATCTGTTTTCCCCCAACCGGATTATCGGCGACGAAAAGGGCTATGTGGCGGGTCTGGAAGTCCAGGAAATGGAGCTGGGTGAACCTGACGC
Source organism: Thermodesulfobacteriota bacterium (assembly GCA_040753795.1). Taxonomy (NCBI): domain Bacteria; kingdom Pseudomonadati; phylum Thermodesulfobacteriota; species Thermodesulfobacteriota bacterium. Next base: position 151,078 of record JBFMDX010000006.1, on the reverse strand, counting down.
CAGCGGCCGGCGCAAGCCTGTTCCCAAGGAAGGCGCCGTCCAGGTTCTGGAAACGGACATGATCGTTCTGGCCATTGGCCAGGGGCCGGACGTGTCCTTTATAGCCGCCGAAGCCGGACGGCGGGGCGGAGAGCTGAAAACGACCCGCTGGGACACCATTGACCAGGTGGATCCGGATACCCTGCAAACCCATGTTCCCAATATCTTTACGGCCGGCGACGCGGCTACCGGGGCCTCCCTGGTGGTGGAGGCGATCGGCGGCGGAAGGCGCGCCGCCCGCTCCATTGATCTCTTTCTCAAAGGCGAACCGGTTGTGCCGGAGGAGAAATCCCTTTTTAAGAAAACCATAGAGGGCTCTATCTTTAATTCCGTGGAGGGTGTCACCCCAAAGAAGCGGGCCGTGATGCCTGAACTGGAGGTCGGCAGCCGTATCAAAACCTTTGAGGAAGTGGATCTGGTCCTTCCGGAGAAAACCGCTCGCGAGGAAGCGGAGCGATGCCTGGATTGCTGCCGTCTTTGTTACAACCGGGAAAAAAATTAACCCGATCGGTTGAGATCCTTCAGCAGTTGCCTCATGTCCGTTGCCACCGGCGCGGTAAACCTCACCCTTTCCCCGGTATCCGGGTGGGTAAATTCCAGTTTCCAGGCGTGGAGCATCTGACGGGGTGCCTGCGATAGAAAATCGAAAACCGCTCTGTCTTTAAAATGAGCCGGTTGTCTGGTCCATCTGGCTTTATATGTGTCGTCTCCCACCACCGGCGTTCCCGCTGCCGCGCAGTGCACCCTGATCTGATGGGTGCGGCCGGTTTTGATGGTGATTTCCAGCAGACTGGCGTCACCAAATCGTTTCAGAACGTGCCAGTCCGTTTCTGCCTGACGGGTTTTGCTGCTGTGGACCGACATTTTTTTTCTGTCGGAGACATGCCGACCGATGGGAAGGCGGATGGATCCTCTTTCATTTTCCGGTGAGCCGTAAATGATCGCCAGATATTTTTTATCGATTGCTCTTGAAGCGAACATGGCGGTCAGTTTTTCAAAGGAGTCTTCTGACCTGGCGACGATCAGCGCGCCGGATGTATCCCGGTCCAGCCGATGCACGATGCCGGGCCTGGACTCGTCTCCAATAAAACGGATCTCCGGATATCGGGACAACAGCCCGTTGACAAGGGTGCCGGTGAAATGGCCGGGAGCCGGATGCACGACCAGTCCGGGCGGTTTATTGATGATGATCAGATGTTGATCCTCATGGATCACTTCCAGCGGAATCGATTCCGGCTCCATCTGATGGGATGAATCATCGGAAACATGTCCGGTTACCTTGTCCCCGGGCTTTATTTTATGGGAGGGTTTGGCCGTCTGATCATTGACGCGAATAACGCCTTTTTTAACCAGAGAGGCAGCCAGACTTCTGGAACAGATGCTTTCTTCGGATATAAACTGATCCAGCCGCATGTCTTTATGCCGGCTGTCGGCGGTCAGGATAAAGTCGTCAGGATGATTCTGCTGCATGCTGGGACGGAGATTTAGGAAAAAAAGACTCAATTTCCGACATGACGGAGCGTTCTTTCGCCCCCTTGGCAATGGACAGCTCCGTGACCAGTAATCCTTGAGCGGTATCCAGCAGTTTCCTTTCCCCAAAGGAAAGATCTTTTGTCATTTTCAAAATAAAAAGGTCTCTGAAGACTTCCGCGATCTCGTAAAGAGACCCGGTCCTGATTTTGTCCATGTATTCCTTGTATCGTCGGTTCCAGGTTTGATTGTCTGCCGGTGACGGGGTTTCTCTCTGGTGCTGGATTATTTTGTAGATTTTGGAGACCTCTTTTTTCGGTATGACTTCCCGGATGCCGACGGTCTTAAGATTTTTTACCGGAATCATGATCACCATGCTGGTTTCGATGATTTTCATGATGTAAAAATCTTCGATGGTGTCACCGATGGTTTTTGACTCGATGGCTTCTATACGGCCTACGCCATGCGCCGGGTAAACGACAAGATCGCCTGGCTGAAAGCCGTCGATTTTATTGATGGCCGGTTTTTTCTTGGGTTTTTTTATGGGTGTGGCAGCTTTGTTAGCCATAGCAACCGTTAAGAATGAGTATCTTCATTAAAAAAAGTTTAAAAATCGCTCATTTTATCGATCTGTCGGTGAAGAATTGATGGTTCCGAGCGATTGACTGTGCTCCGGGTCCCGACTTCTGTCGGGTGGCGGCATGTTGTAAAAAAGACCATGAACAATTGTTAATAACAAATATTATAAAGAAAATCAATAAAAAAAGGGCCAGTGGCAGCCACTGACCCTTTTTTATTTAATACGTGAACAGTCGAATCGTGGTTACATGAACAGAACCGGAACCATCAGCAGGGCCACGACGTTGACTATTTTGATCATGGGGTTGATAGCCGGACCGGCGGTGTCCTTGTAGGGGTCGCCGACGGTGTCGCCGGTAACCGCAGCTTTGTGAGCATCACTGCCCTTGCCGCCGAAGTTTCCGTCTTCAATGTACTTCTTGGCATTATCCCAGGCCGCGCCGCCGGTGGTCATGGAAATGGCCAGGAAGATACCGGTGACGATACTGCCGATGAGAAGACCACCGACAGCGTAAGGACCGCCGACCTTTCCAAACAGAAGACCGACAAGGATCGGGGCGACAACCGGGATCAGGGCCGGAACCATCATCTCCTTGATGGCGAACTTGGTGACCAGGTCCACGCAGGCGGAGTAATCGGGTTTGGCCGTGCCTTCCATGATGCCGGGTATTTCGCGGAACTGACGACGGACTTCGTCAACCACCGCGCCACCGGCCCGTCCGACCGCCTTCATGGCAATAGAGGCGAACAGGAAGGGCAGCAGACCGCCGATAAACAGGCCGATCAGAACCCTTACATCAGCCAGGTCGAATACCATTTTTGCCGCGGCCTTATCGCCTTCATGCAGCTGAAATTCCAGGACATAAGAGGCGAACAGCACCAGGGCGGCCAAGCCGGCGGAACCGATGGCATAACCCTTGGTAACGGCTTTGGTGGTGTTACCCACTGCATCCAGGGGGTCGGTGACGGCCCGGACACTTTCATCCATCCCGGCCATCTCGGCGATGCCGCCGGCATTATCCGTAATGGGGCCGTAGGCGTCGATGGCAATGACCATACCGGTCATGGAGAGCATGGCCATGGCGGCCATGGCAATGCCATAAAGGTCGCCCAGGGAAAAGGCGGTGTAAATGGCGATGCAGATGGCCAGAACCGGCAGAGCGGTGGATTGCATGCTGACGGCCAGACCGGCAATGATGTTGGTGCCGTGACCGGTGGTAGAGGCCTCCGCCACGCCCTTAACGGGGCCGTATTTGCCAGTGTAGTATTCGGTGACGATGACGATGACAACGGTCAGAATGATGCCGACCAATGAACAATAATAGATGTTCATGGCATTAATGCCTTCAAGGCCGCCGAGCATTTTTCTGGCTACAAAGTAGAAGGCCACGGCTGAAATAATGGCCGCGCCGAACATGCCTTTGTAAAGGGCGCCCATGATGTAGTCGCTGCCTTCCCGGAGCCGGACAAAGAAGATGGCGATAATAGAGGCGATGATGGAAACCGCCCCGAGAACCAGCGGAAACTGGATGGCTATCGTCTGCACCTGGGCATTGGCCTTGAAGACCAGCGCACCCAGCAGCATGGCCGCCACGGCGGTGACGCCGTAGGTTTCAAACAGGTCCGCCGCCATGCCGGCACAGTCGCCGACGTTGTCACCGACGTTATCGGCGATGGTGGCCGGGTTCCGGGGATCATCCTCGGGTATGCCGGCTTCCACCTTGCCCACCAGGTCGGCGCCCACGTCTGCGCCCTTGGTGAAGATGCCGCCGCCCAGACGGGCGAAGATCGAGATCAGGCTACCGCCAAATCCCAGAGCCACCAGAGGGACAACCGCATTGACGCCGGTGAGGCCTTTGTGAAGCAGGAAGGTGTAGTAGCCGGCGACAGCGGTCAGGGCCAGACCGGCCACGATCATGCCGGTGACGGAACCGCCTTTAAAGGCCATGGACAGGCCTTTGGAGAGGCCGCCTTTGGCCGCCTGGGCGGTGCGGACATTGGCGATAACGGAAACCCGCATGCCGATATAGCCCGCGAAGAAAGACGCAATGGCGCCCACGGCAAAACCGATAGCGGTCAGCGTCCCCATGGTCACCCAGATGATGGCGCAGATAATGATGCCGGTAATGCCCATGCTTTTGGCCTGACGGTTCAGATAGGCGATGGCGCCTTCCTTGACCGCGTCGGCGATTTTGTTCATTTTCTCGTCACCGGCGGGAGAACCCTTTACGATTGCCGCCATGATCAGAGAGTAAAGGATGCCTACCACTCCGGTCAGCGTGCAGAGCAGCGGCAGATTGCCGGTTAACGCTTTTACAGTCTCCATTTTTCCTCCTTACGTTGTTGTTTACAGTTAAATCCAGTTACGATATGCCTTCAGGCGATGGCCCGTGAAATCGGTTCATCGCCTCACCATCTCCTTTTTTTATAACGGTAATCACTGCTTCGGCTGCACGGACGATAAGGGGTTCCAGCGCTTCTGTCTCGTCTTTTGAGAATTTTCCCAGGACATGGTCAACCACACCGTTTTTGTCCCCGGGGTGGCCTATGCCGACGCGGATACGGGTGAAATCGTCTTTTCCGAAAATCTCGATAATGGACTTAATTCCCTTGTGTCCACCATGGCCGCCATGAGTTTTTATCTTTATCTGCCCGAAGGTGAGGTCGATATCGTCATGAACGATGATCATCCGCCCGTTTTCCATATTGAAGTAGCGGTACAGACGCAGAAGCGGATAACCGCTGTTGTTCATATACGTCATTGGCTTGGCCAGCAGTATTTTTTCTCCTTCAACCTCGGCGGCGCCGTATTCAGCCTCAAATTTTTTTTTATCAATGGGTATCGACAGTTGACGCGCCAGGTTGTCGATCACCATAAAACCAACGTTGTGGCGGGTTCGCGCATAGTCTTTCCCGGGGTTCCCCAGACCAGCCACCAGACATAATTTCGCTGCCATTGACGATACCCGCGATCGATAAAACGAATGGCCGGAACCAATTGACGCATCCGGTATCCGGGGCGGCTAGTCGGCTTCTTTTTCTTCTTTCTTCTCGCCTTCCGCCGCGGCGCCTTCGGCGCCGGCCTCTTCTTCAGCCGCCACCGGCTCTTTCTCTACCGTCGGGGCCACAACAGCAACCACGGTATAATTGGCCTCCTCATCCGGATCCCAGGCCAGTTTGACATCATCGCCGGTAACGATCTGGCTGACATGGATGGAGTCGCCGATATCCAGGCCGGAGATGTCTACAGTTATGGATTCGGGGATGTTGCCGGGCAGGCAGACGACTTCCAGATTCCGCCTGACAATCTGCAGAGTACCGCCTTTTTCGATTCCTTCGCATTTTCCGGTAATGGTGACCGGCACATGAATATGGATCTTTTTGTTCATGTCGACTTCGTAAAAATCGGCGTGTACAAAGTTGCGGGAAACCGGATGGCGCTGCAGTTCTTTGATCATTACGGTTTTGGCCAAAGAAGCATCGCCCTCAATTTGAAGCGATATGAGGGACTGGCTGGTGATATGGTTCAATAAATTTTTAAATTCATTCATGTCAATGGACAGCGTGAGAGGCGTTTTCCCCTGGCCATACACCACCGCCGGCATAAGTCCGTTTCTCCTCAGCGCTTTGACGGTCGGTCCGCTTCCCGTTGTTCGGGTATTTGATTTCAAGGTTCTTATTTCCATAGATTGTTTTCCTTCATCCCAAAATTATCAGTGTGTTATGTCCCATTGGGTTTATACAAACAGTGACGTTACGGAATCCCCGGTATAACTTCTGTGCATGGCTTCACCCACCAGTTCGGCGATGGACAGCACTTTTATGGGCGCATATTCCGATGCTTCCTTGCGCAGCGGGATTGAATCCGTCACGATCAGATTTTTTAAGGCGGACGCTTTAACCCTTTCGATGGCGGGACCGGACAGAACCGGATGAACACAACAGGCATTCACCTCGTGGGCCCCCTGTTCGGCGATGGCGTTGGCTGCCTCCATGAGGGTGCCGGCGGTATCGACCATGTCGTCCAGAATGATCGCTGTTTTGTTCCGGACGTCCCCGATAACGGCCATGGCTTTGGCCTTGTTCGGCGCCGAACGACGTTTATCGATGATGGCCAGGCTCGCATCCAGTCGCTTGGCAAAGGCCCGGGCGCGTTCCACCCCGCCGGCATCGGGTGAAATGATCACCAGGTCGGTTTTCTTGAAGTTGGTCTGGATATATTTCAGAATAACCGGGGCGGCGAACAGATTGTCGACCGGAATGTTGAAAAAGCCCTGAATCTGTCCGGCATGCAGATCCAGAGTAATCACTTTATCAACACCGGCCTGGGTCAGCAAATCAGCCACCAGTTTGGCGCTGATCGGTACCCTTGGCGCCACCTTTTTGTCCTGACGAGCGTATCCGTAATAGGGAATGACCGCTGTTATCCGGCTGGCTGCCGATCGTTTGAGCGCATCCACCATCAGCAGCAGTTCCATGAGATTATCGTTTACGGGCGCACAGGTGGACTGGATAAGAAAGACGTCTCTTCTCCTGACATTTTCCAGGATTTCCACCTGGATTTCCCCATCGCTGAATTTGTTTACCTTGGCTTTGCCGAGAGGTTGGTTCAGGTAGGCGCAAATTTTTTCCGCCAGTGCCGGGTTGGCGTTACCGGAAAAAATTTTATAAGAATTGTTATGGTTACTCATTAACCGTCTCTCTGGATTGCGATATCTATATGTTAACTTACTTTGTCTTCGTTTTGCCCGATTGGCTGGGGCGGGAGGATTCGAACCTCCGAATGCAGGAATCAAAATCCTGTGTCTTAGCCGCTTGACGACGCCCCAGGAGAATAACCGGGCAACCCGTTTTCACTTCGTCGCATCGTCCCCAGTCACCAAATTTGTCAGAAATATCCTTTCGTCCCTTTCGGAACATCGCAGTCCGTCATACGCCTTTTGCGCTGCTTCCGGAGTGGAAAAAAGGCCAAACACGGACGGACCGCTACCGGACATCAGGGAGCCTGTCGCCCCATGATCCAGAAGCCGCCGTTTCATCTGGTGTATTTCCGGATGCCGCGCCGCGGTAATTCGTTCCAGATCATTGACCAGATGAATTGCCGCGTTAAATGCCGTCTTTTCCGTAAAAAAATAATCTGTAATAGTTTTTTTGTCGTTTGTCAATCCTAAACTAAAACTTTTATATATCTCCGCTGTGGAGACGGAAAAATTTGGTTTTATTATAATAACAGGCAGTTGCTCTAATGGCAGATAAGCGGTCAACCGGTCTCCGATGCCGGTCGCCAAAGCCGGTTTCCCATAGAGAAAGAAGGGAACATCCGCTCCGATACCTGTCGCCATACGGTGCAGTTGCTGCTGGGAAAAAGGACTGCCGTAATGACGGTTCAGCGCCTTCAGCACTGCCGCGGCGTTGCTGCTGCCTCCTCCCAACCCCGCAGCCACCGGAACATTTTTTTCAAGGGTGATGGCCACGCCGGGTTTGATCCGGGCTTGCTCGAAGAAGATTGCCGCCGCACGGACAGCATGATTGGAAATATCCCGGGGAACCTGATCATGTTCGCAGTAAAGGGAAATATGGTCGGTATCAAAATCAAGGTGGATAACATCAGCCAGCTTAACGCAACTCATGAGGGTAAACAGGTCGTGGTATCCGTCCCGCCGCTTGCCGGTTATGTGAAGAAACAGATTGATTTTGGCTGGTGAGACGATCCGCATTGTTCTGGCTACCGGTGCCGACGCGCAACTTTTTTGAAGGTGTATTTATTTGGTCATGGTTACGATCAGAATAGTGCCGTTTCTTTTCCTGACGATCATCTGCAGGGGATTACCCTCATCGATATCGGCTATGACGGCCTGAAATGCTTTGATATCGATAATTTTTTTATGGTTGATTTCTATTATAATATCCCCCGGGCTCAAGCCGGCCATGTCCCCTTTGCTGCCGCGGACAACCTCGGAAATAAATACCCCTCCGCTGGAACTGACCCCCAACTTCCGGGCAATGTCATCCGTTATATTCGCGACCGTTATGCCGAGGGCCGTTTCCGGTTTTCCGCTTTCACCCTGACGGCTGACGTCGGTTTCTTCGCGTTTGGCAATGGTGGCGGTAACGGTTTTCCGCTTGCCGTCACGCATGAATTCGATCGGAATTTTTTCTCCCACGGGGATATCGGCGATAAGGGCGGAAAGGTCGCGGCTTTCCGTAACTTTTTTGCCGTTCACCGTTAGGATAATATCCTGGGGCTTGAGGCCGGCTTTATCGGCCGGGTCTCCGGGGAACACATCGGTTACCAGGGCCCCCTGGTTATCCTGTAACTGATAATATTCGGCCATTTCCTTGCTGACCGGTTGAATCGCTACTCCCAGCCACCCTCTGGTGACCGAACCGTTCTGTTTCAACTGGTTGATAATGTTTTTGGCCATATTGGCCGGGATGGCAAAGCCGATACCCTGTCCGCTGGCAACAATGGCCGTGTTGATGCCGATGACCTGGCCTTTCAGATTCAACAGGGGCCCACCGCTGTTGCCGGGATTGATAGAAGCGTCGGTCTGAATAAAATCATCATACGGTCCGGCGCCGATAACCCGTCCCTTGGCGCTGACGATGCCGGCCGTAACCGTTTGCTCCAGGCCAAAGGGACTGCCGATGGCCACTACCCATTCACCGATTTTAAGACTGTCCGAATCCCCGAGCTCCAGAGAGGGAAGTTTGCCTTCGGCCTTGATTTTTAAAAGGGCCAGATCGGTTTTGGGGTCCGTGCCCACCCTTTCGGCTGAAAATTCCTGACCGTCTTTCAGCTTGACGCTTATTTCGTCCGCGTTTTCAACAACATGGTTATTGGTAACAATATATCCCTCATCGTCAAAGATAAAACCGGAACCCAAGCTACGGTGTTTATATTCTCTTTGGTGCGGGGAGTTGAAAAAATTTTCGAAGAATTCATTCAACGGGTCATTCTGGCCGAAGGGTTGATTGAAAAAATGCTGGTAGACTCTGCCCCCCTCTCCGGTGGTGCTTTCCGTCCGGATGTTGACGACAGCCGGGCTGGCAGAGTCCGCCAGGGCGCTGAAAGATTCCGGAACCATATTGATGTTCTGTGAAACGGCCGCGAAAGCCTCATTCGGGATGAAAACCATAGACATTCCGACCAACTGCAACATGACCACCAATGTTAATAAAGACAACGAGGTTGATTTGTTATAGCGCATGTCAGCGTCCTCCTTTACTGACGGTTTTTTTCTGTGACGAACTGGATTCTCAAGTCATGCAGAATGTGGCTGAGTAGTTTCTGCTCTTCGTCAGTGAGATTGCCTTTTGTTTTTTCTTCCAGCATGGCCAGAATATCAATCGTCTGTTTGGCGATCACCAATTCCCTGCGAACGACTCCAGTAGTCGGATCGGGAACTACCCCTAAATGAACCAGGGCAGAAGAATTCAAGGAAAAGATAAAAGTTGAAAAATTAATGGCCGGCAAGTCGCCGGTCGTCTTGGATGGGGTTTTGCCGTTGTTTTTTAAAATAAAGCCCTGATCATCTGCTGAATTCATGGCATTCTCCAGATTTACGGTAATTGGCTTGAAATACTGAAAAATATATGAATAAAAGATTTAATCAGTTAGCTCGAACACCGTGACGTCTTTTACTGCGGGGAGGTTTTTCAGGGCGGACAGGACGTTACCGGAAATTTTCTGGTTTGTTCTCACAAAAATAACATTTCGTTGATTATCGCCTTTTTGACCGACCTGCATCCGCTCGATATTGATGTTGTGCTCACCCAGCAGCACGCCGATGCTTCCGATCGCGCCAGGCTTGTCGAGGTTGTGGATAATGGCAAAGTACCCCCGGGTGGGGATCATTTCCAGACGGAAGTCATTGATGCGGATAACGCGGGGCTCTTTTTTCCCGAAAATAGTTCCGGCGATGGTGTTCGTTCCCGAGCTTGACGCCAGGATGATCGTAATCAGATTAATGAAATCAGTGGGCGTCTGATCGATCCGGGTCGTTATTTTCAGGCCTCTTTCAGCCGCAAAGGCGGTGGCATTGACAAAGTTGATCGTGTGTTGAACAAAGGGGGTGAGAATCCCTTTTATCGCGGCGGTTGTCACCGGTTCCAGATCCAGGTTCATGAAGTCGCCGGTATATTCGACGGTTACTTCCTGTAAATGACCCGATGCGAATTGGGCCAGCAGGGTGCCCATCCGTTCAGCCAGTGTGGTGAAAGGAGACAGCTTCGAGAGCAGTTCACCGGACACGGCCGGCACATTCACGGCGTTGATGATGGTGTCGTTTTTCAGATATTCGATGATCTGTCGGGCGGCTGCCTCGGCGACGTTTACCTGGGCTTCCTTGGTGGAGGCGCCCAGATGGGGGGTGGCAATGACGTTGGGCAGCTTCAGGAGCGGCGAATCCCCCGGCGGTTCGGTTTCAAAGACATCCAGCGCGGCGCCGGCCACTTTTCCGGAAACAAGCGCCTCATAGAGATCGGCTTCATTAATGATTCCGCCCCTGGCGCAATTGATGACCATGACGCCGTCTTTCATTTTAGCGAAAGCGTCTTTGTTCAGAAGCCCCATGGTCTGTTTCATTTTGGGCACATGAACCGTGATAAAATCCGCGCGGCGGAACAGCTCGTCCAGTGTGACGTATTCGTGTCCTTCGTTTTCAACCGTCGCTGGCGGGATGTTAGGATCGGCGACAATGACATGCATTTTAAACTGGCGCGCCCGGTCGGCGACGATACTGCCGATTTTCCCGAATCCGATGAGCCCGAGGGTTTTGTTGAAGATCTCGACTCCCTGGAGTTTCTTTTTCTCCCATTGGCCGGATTTCATGGAGGCCGTCGCCTGGGGAATATTCCGGGCCAGGGCCATCATCATGGAGATGGCGTGTTCGGCGGTTGTAACCGTGTTGCCCTGGGGCGTATTCATGACGGCGATGCCGTGTCGGGTGGCGGCGGGGATATCGACATTGTCCAGGCCGATTCCGGCCCGGGCCACGGCTTTCACCCGGGGGGCGCCGGCTTTTATGATTTCTTCGGTTATTTTGGTGGCGCTTCTGATGATGACCGCGTCGTAACCGCCGATAATGTTTTTCAGTTCATCCGGAGCCAGGCCTGTCTTGACATCCGCTTCAAAACCCGGCTCGCCGTTGATCAACTGGATCCCGATGGCATCAATATTGTCTGCGATTAAAATTTTCATACCGGCATCCTTATATGATGCATATTAAAAATTCAAGGGAAAAATGTAATTGAAAACATGGCAAGATTAGGATAGAAAGTCAAACAATATAATAATGGGAGTACGACTGAATACAAGGCATCGGGAACAGGGGGGAGGCATGAGAACCGAACAGGGCAGAGAGTTGCTGATCAAGGCGGTGGATGCGTCCAGGAGAAAGTTTTTCATTATTTCTCCCGAATTTGTCATCCTGGCCGCTAATGACTATACGCGTCAACTGGCGGGAAGAGCGGATGTCAAGGGAGCATATTGCTATGAGGCGTTCCATGGCCGTCAGTCACCCTGCGATGGTTGCGCCGCCGCACGTGTGTTAAAAACCCGCCGGCAGGCCATGACCAGCTTTAAAAAAGGAATGTTTGAAGGTTCCGGCGGCGCTTCGTGCTATTACTCCTACCCGATTCTCAACGGCAAAGAGATCGAGGCGATGGTGACGCTTGACCTTGACCTGGACGCGGTCAGCGAAATGCTGGGGCGGATTGACCGTTCCAATGCGTTTTTGAGAAACCTGATTTTGAGCTCCGTGGATGGCGTTATTGCCGCCGATATGACCGGGAAAATTATCGTCTTCAACGAGGCCGCTGCGGAAATTACCGGCTACAGCGTTGAGGAAGCCCTCAATCAACTGGATATCAGAGATATCTATCCCGGAGACGGCGCCCGCGAGATTATGAAGAAGTTGAGGAGCGAAGAGTATGGCGGAAAGGGAAAACTGAAATCCTACGAGGTGAAAACAAAGCGAAAAGACGGCGGGCTGACGCCGATTCGGCTGAACGCCGCGGTTGTTTATGAAGGAGAAAAGGAAATTGCCTCCATCGGATTTTTCCATGATCTGACGGAAGAACTGAAGATGAAGGCCGACTTGCAGAAGACTCAGACCCAGCTGCTTCAGGCGGAAAAGATGTCGTCGCTGGGGAAACTGGCGGCGGGAGTTGCCCACCAGTTGAACAATCCCCTGGGCGGGATTATGTTGTATTCAAAACTGCTGCTGGAAGATTACGACTTGAGTGAAGAGGCCAGGGAAGACGTGAACCGGATTATCCGGGACGCGCAGAGAGGCAGCGAAACCGTCAAGGAACTCCTGGAGTTCGCCCGCCAGACCCAGCTGAAAAGGATCCCGGTGGATATCAACCAGGCGGTGTCCAGGACCCTGTTTCTTCTTGAGAATCAGGCCTTGTTTTATGATATTGAGATCAAAAAATCATTTTATGAAAAACCGCTTTTTGTCAGCGCCGATACCCAGCAGTTGAATCATGTGTTCATGAATATTATTCTTAATGCCGCCCAGGCCATGGAAGGAAAGGGCTGCCTGACGATCCAGACAGGCTTGACGCCATCCGGGGATCGGGTGTTCATCCGGATCGCTGACACCGGGCCAGGAATCCCGAAAGAGATTATCTCTCACATTTTTGAACCGTTCTTTACGACCAAGGACGAGGGAAAGGGCACGGGGCTGGGGTTGAGCCTGGTATACAGTATTATAGATGAGCATGGCGGGATCGTTTCCGCAGGCAATAATCCTGATAAGGGAGCGTATTTTATAATTGAACTTCCCGCGCAATCGGGGAAAGGAGAGGAATATAGTGGATGACTTTGAGACGATGAAAATCCTTGTGATTGACGATGAAAAGGATATCCGGGAAGGATGTGTCCGCGTTCTTAAGCGGATAAAAGGATGCGAAGTCTCTTCCGCTCCGAACGGGATAGAGGGGCTTGAAGTACTTCGGAAGGAATTTTTCCCCGTGGTCCTGCTGGACCTGAAAATGCCCGGCATGGACGGGATGGATGTGCTGCGTGAAATCAAGCTGATGGAGGGAAAAGAAATTCTGGTGATTATCATCACCGGGTTTGCCACCGTGGAAACGGCCATTGAGGCCATGAAACACGGGGCCTATGACTTTATCCCCAAACCGTTTGATCCGACCCAGCTGCGGATGGTCGTCGAACGAGCCCTGGACAAGATTCGCCTTAAAAGAGAAGCGGAACTTCTGGCGCAGGAGCGGCAGAAAACGCTGGCCGACCTGGATACGGAAAAGAGCCGTATCAGCGCCATCGTGGAATCCCTGCCCAGTGGCGTCGTGGTCACGAATAATTCCGGTCAGGTGGTACTGATGAATCCGGCCTTCAAACTCCTCCTGGAGCTGGACCCGGATGCAGCGGCCGGAGAGGATATCTCGACTTATGTAAAGGATAGGGGATTCTGTGATCTGGTCAATGAAATCTCCCGCTGCGATTTTTCCGAGAAAAGCGAGGAGTCGACCTATGAACTGGTGATCGGAAGCAACAAATTTCTCATGGCCAGAGGGCGGCCCGTGCTGGGTGAGTCCGGGGACTGTCTGGGCGCTGTGGTTACGTTGAGCGATATTTCATCCCTGAGGATACTGGATCAACTCAAATCGGAATTCGTCGCCAAAGTTTCTCATGAGCTTCGGTCTCCGCTATCTACGATTCATGAACAGTTGGGCGTCGTCCTCAAGGATCTGGGGCGGGATGAAGAATCCCATGAAGAGCAATATATCCTTTCCCGCGCTAAAGAGAAAACCAGCGGCCTGATCTCACTCATCGGTGACCTTCTGGATCTGTCCCGCATCGAGGCCGGCGGCGTGACTCATAACATCAAGAAGGTTCCGCTGGATGAACTGCTGACCAGCATCGTCGATTTCCTCGGGGCCCGGGCCAAGGCCAAGGAGCAGATCCTTTCTCTGACCCTGGCCAGGGAGTCATTTCCGCCGTTGACGGCCGACCCCCTCGCCCTGGAAAGCATCTTTGGTAATCTTATTACCAATGCCATCAATTATACCGGGCAGGGAGGGCGGATTGAGGTATCCATGGATGTGGAAAATAACTATCTGCGGGTTAATGTCGCCGACAACGGCTTTGGTATCGAAGAGCGGCACCACGACAAGATCTTTGAGAAATTTTACCGCGTCAAGGATGAAAACACCCGGTTTGTCACCGGGACGGGGTTGGGGCTACCCATTGTGAAGGGGCTAGTGGATCAGATGAACGGTGAGATTAAACTGGTCAGTGCACCGGGGAAAGGGACCACCTTTACCGTCCTTCTCCCCTTTGATAAATAGTTGCCGTTAATTTTTTGTGGAAATAACGCGGGCCAAAACAACAGGTTTTGGCCCGCGTGTTTTTTATCCGATAAGGCTTTTAACGCTTTCGCAGATGGCCTGGGCGGAAGCCGGTTTCGGCAGATAGTCGTCCGCCTGGGTAGACATGCCGTCAAAGTGTGAATAACGAGTGGAACTGACATGGTCGGCCACGGCGGTCAGCAGGATGATCGGAATGCCGGAATACTTTTCGTCGTTTTTCAGTTCCGCGCAGGTCGCGTATCCGTCTTTTTCCGGCATCATCACGTCCAGCACAATCGCATCCGGCGGGCTGGCCTTGACTTTAGCAATGGCTTCAACGCCGTTGTAGGCGGTTTCCACCGCAAAGCCTTCATCTTCCAGATATTTTTTAATTACAACCACCAGATCCGGTTCGTCATCAACTACAAGAACTCTTTTTCTCGACATGTGCGGGTTCTCCTTAAATAAAATAAATATTCAAAATGGTTATGGAGATGATGACATCAGCAAAATATGAATTTTTATTTATGCTACCTCAGGCCGGGGTAAAAGGCCAGCACTTTTCACAATTTCCGGTACTTTTTCTTCCCATTCGATGGCCATGATATGAAAACCGCGGACACCTTCCACCTCTTTCAGCCGCTGGATGGATTCGATACAGATTTTGATCCCTTCCTCGGCCTGTTTTTCCTTGGGTGTGTCCGACAGCCGTTTGACGACTTCATCCGGTACATCCATGCCGGGCACACGGTTTTTCATGAATTTGGCCATGCCGGCGGATTTCATGGGCGTTATTCCGGCCATAATATAAACTTTTTCATGAAGGCCGCGGTCCCTGACGCCTTGCATCCACAATTCGAATTTATCCAGGTTGTAAATGCACTGGGTTTGAATAAATTCCGCGCCGGCGGCGATTTTTTTGGCCAGGCGCGGAACCCTGATTTCAAACGGGTCGGCAAACGGATTGGCGGCGGCGCCGACAAACATGGCCGGAGGGCGGGAGATGGCGTCTCCGCCCAGGAATTTTCCTTCGTCTCTCATCCGCCGCACGGTCTGAATCAACTGCATGGAGTCAATGTCATGCACGTTCTGGCCGGTGCGATTGTCCCCGAAACTCTGGTGGTCTCCGGACAGGCAGAGGATGTTATGGATATCAAAGGAGGCGGCTCCCAGGATATCGCTTTGCATGGCGATGCGGTTGCGGTCCCGTGTAACCATTTGAAGCACCGGCTCCAGCCCCATTTGCTTGAGCCGGATACAGGCCGCCAGGCTGCACATGCGGGTAACCGAGGTCTGGTTGTCGGTGATATTCACCGCGTCCACAACCCCTCTCAACAGCTCACCTTTTCTGGTAATCACTTCCGGGTCGCTTCCCCGGGGAGGGCCGCATTCGGAGGTGACGGCCAGTTGACCTGAGGCCATAATCTTTTCCAGTCTGCTCGGTGTCTTTATATTCATCCCTGTAGGTCCTCCCTGATGACTTTTCTGGGGCCACCGGCGCGATCGGTGGACCAGTCTTTGATGGAAAATAGTTTCTCGTAGTCTTCCAGCCTGTTGAGCGCTTTCAGGCGGTCGATAATCAGCTGCCAGGCGCAGGGGACGTCTTTGCTGATTTCGCACTTGCCCTTGCTGGATCCGCCGCAGGGCCCGTTGAACAGGCGTTTGGCGCATCTGGACACGGGGCAGATGCCGCCGGTCAGGGCCAGAACGCACTGCCCGCAGGCCTGGCAGCGCTCTCCCCACACGCCCCGTTCTTCGGTGGCTCCGAGAAAACAGGTGTTGACGCCCGGGAAAACAGGGGTGTTCTGGTATTTTTCCGCCGTGAACTGGATGCCGACGCCGCAGGCCAGAGAGAGGATGGCGTCATAACCGTCTACGCGGTCACGGATTTCCTCCAGGTATTCATGGTCGCATTGACGCTCCAGGGTAATCTCATTAATAGTTACCTGGGCGCTCTCTTTCTGGAAGTACATTCGCAGCGTCGAGGCCAGTATCTCCACTTCTTTTTTTCCGCCTGCCTCGCAGACTGTCACGCATTCATTGCATCCCAGGACAAGAATGCGGGGAGATCCACTGACATAGCCGATGATTTCCTCGATCGGTTTTTTACTGGCAACAATCATTTTGATCATCCTTAATTGGTTGGTGACGATGGTTATCGTTCCGCGGCCGCGGCCGTTTCCCGGATTTTATTCTTCTTCACAGGATTGGGCCCCAGCTTGAGGACGCGGTCATGCATCTCCTGGGCGAACTGGGCGAAAAGGGGGCCCTCACCGGAAGAGAGGTTGTACATTTGCGCCCGTTCGCCTTCGATACCGATGGATTCGAGTATTTTCTGGGCCTGCCGGACTCTTCTTTTGGCTTTCAGATTACCCTGGATATAATGGCAATCCCCTTCCATGCAGCCGACCAAATAGACGCCGTCCGCTCCCTTCTCAAACGCCCTCAAAATATGAATGATATCCACTTTCCCGGTGCAGGGAACGCGAACGATCTTAACGCTGGTCGGGTACCGCAGTCGCATCGAACCTGCCAGGTCCGCGGCGGAGTACCCTCAGTAGTTGCAGCAGAACGCGATGATTACCGGTTCAAAACTATCCGTCATAAGCCGTCTCCTCCAGCAGGGCCTCAATTTTGCTGATTATCTGGGAATCCTCGTACCAGTTCAGGTGTATGGCCTTGGCGGGGCACTCCGAGGCGCACACGCCGCAACCCTGGCATGAGGCCGGGTCAATCTCACTGACCCCTTCTTTGTTGATTTTCGGTACATTGTACGGGCAGTTGCGGACACAGATGAGGCATGACGCGCATCTGTCCTGGTCCACCTGGGCGATGACCGCCGAAAGTTTCAGGCTGGTTTTGGAGAGCAGGGTGGCGGCACGGGACGCGGCCGCCAGGGCCTGGGAAATGGTTTCCGGGATCAGCCGCGGGCTGTGAGCGGTCCCGCAGACGTAAATCCCTTCCGTGGCCATTTCCACCGGGCGAAGTTTGACATGGGCCTCTATCATATAGCCTTCCCGGTTGCGACCGAGTTTCATGATAGATCCCAGTTCCTGCGTGTCCGTGGGCCTCATCCCGGCGCTTAAGACCAGAAGATCCGGCGTCACCTGGAGCGGTCGGCCGAGTACATGATCCCTGAAGGTAACCGCTACCCCGCCTCCCGCTTTTTCCACCAGAGGCAAATCCTCCGGGGTGTAGCGGAAGAACAGAACGCCTTTCTGACGGGCTTCCGTGAAATAATCCTCCATAAAACCAAAGGTTCTCATGTCACGATAGAGGATATAAACATCGGTGTCCGGGTTGCGTTTTTTGATGGCCAGGGCGTTTTTCACCGCAGCCTGGCAACAGTAACGGGAGCAATTGGGATGCTCGTCGTTCCGGGAACCGACGCACTGGATCATGACCACCTGTTCCAGTTTGTCGGCGCCAGTTTCTTCCAGACGCCGGGACAGTTCCGTCTGGGTGATGACGACCGGGCTTTGCCCATAGCAGTATTCCGTCGGCTGGTATTCCCCGGCGCCGGTGGCCAGAATTACCACGCCGTGCTTGATTTTTCTTTCATACATGGCCGGCCCGATGAGCACTTCGGTTTCAAAGTTGCCTTTGAATCCGGAGAAGCCGACGATCAGCGCGTTGGTCAATACCTGGATATTGGGGTGGCCGGTCACTTTTTCGATCAGGCCATTCAGATAAGCGCCGATATCGGAGCCGTCAATGGTATGGGTAAGGTTGCGGGCCATGCCGCCGAGCTGGCTTTCCTGTTCCACCAGAATGGTTTCAAACCCCTGGTCGGCCAGGGCCAGGGCCGCGTTCATTCCGGCGATACCACCACCCACCACTAAACCGGCGGGGGTAACCGGGATCTGCTTGTCATGGAGCGGATAAAGCCGGCTCGCCCGGGCCACGGCCATACGGACAAGATCGATGGCTTTCCGGGTGGCCTTTTCCGGCGTATCGGTATGGGCCCATGAATTCTGATTGCGGATGTTAGCCATTTCAAACAGGTACCGGTTCAGTCCGCAGGCTTCCAGGGTTTCCATGAATATCGGTTCGTGGGTTTTGGGTGAACAGGAGGCCACCACCACCCGGTTTAACCGGTTTTCCAGGATGATCTCCTTCATTTTGTCCTGCACGTCCTGGGAGCAGGTGAACAGATTGGTGTCGCAATAGGCCACATAGGGAAGTTGCTTCGCGTACGCCACCACCCGGGGGACGTCCACCACCCCGGCGATATTGATGCCGCATTTGCAGACAAAGACGCCGATCCTCGGTTCCTGGCCGGCGATGTCCATTTCATCCGGCGTTTTCGGGGTCACGGTGCAGGTGTTGCGGGCTTCCGCCAGACGCATGGCGGCGCGGCAGGCGGCGGCGCTGGCCTGGGTTACGGAATCAGGGATATCCTTAGGCCCCTGGAAGGCGCCACAGACGTAAATCCCCGGGCGGGATGTCTCCACCGGCGTAAACTGGCCGGTGGCGGCGAATCTATAGGAATTCAGGTCGATGCCCAGTCGATTGGCCATTGCCACGGTGGTTTCAGATGGCTGCAGCCCGACGGACAGGACCACAATGTCAAAATCCTCCTCCCGGACCTCTCCGGCTTCGGTGGAATAGCGCATCCTGAGATCGCCGCTGTCATCGATGGGGTCGACCGTATGGACCCTCGCCCGTTCGAAGCGGATCCCCTCTCTTTTGGCCCGGTTGTAATAGGCCTCGTACTCCTTGCCGAAGGTTCGCATATCCATGTTAAAGACGGTGCATTCCAGATCGCCTTTGGCATGTTCTTTGGCGATCATGGCATCTTTGGTCGCGTACATGCAGCAGACCGACGAACAATAGCCGTTGCCGCAGCGGTTCCTGTCCCTTGATCCGACGCATTGCAGCCAGGCGATTTTTTTCGGCAGCTTCAGGTCCAGCGGGCGCTGCAGATGGCCCTGATAGGGGCCGGTGGCACTTAAGATCCGCTCAAATTCCAGACTGGTGAGGATGTTCGGTGATTTTCCGTAGCCGTAAAAATCCAGTTGAGATGGATCGAAAGGGGTGGTGCCGGCGGCCAGGATGACCGCTCCCGCCTCCACTTCCGTCTGCCTGACGGCGTCACTGTATGTGATGGCTTCGGCGATACAGACTTTTTCACATAGCCCGCAGCCGATGCACAGGGCGGGATCAATGGCATAGGAGAGCGGCACTGACTGGGCGTACCTGATGTAAGTGGCCGATTTTTTGGACAAGCTGCAGTTGAACTCATCCGCTCCCTTGACGGGGCAGGCCCGGCTGCATTCACCGCAGCCGGTACATTTGGCGGGATCGATAAACCGCGGGCGATTGATCAGGGTGACCCGGAAATTTCCCGGTTCGCCGGATATGGAATCCACTTCGGTGTTGGTGATGATCTTGATGTTCAGATGCCGGCCGACCTCGACCAGTTTGGGTGAGATCACTCACATGGTACAGTCATTGGTCGGAAAGGTCTTGTCCAGCTGCGCCATCAATCCGCCGACGGTGGGTAAGCGGTCAACCAGATAAACATAAAATCCGGCATTGGCCAGATCAAGAGCGGCCTGCATACCGGCGATACCCGCGCCAACCACGACCGCGCTGCCTTTGGTTTCGATCCTGTCTGCCATAACCATCCTGTCTGTTAAGATAAGTTTGTTTACACCTGTTCTAAATCAATTTCCGTAAAGCACCCGGGTTAAGCGGCCGTGCGGATGAATTTGGGGTGCTGCCCCTCATATCCTTCCAGTTCCGCCAGGCCAATCTTTTCTAGTTCGACCAGGCAGTTGGATACGGTGAGCAGATCAAGACCCGTCTTTTCAGCCAGCTGCCTGACCTCCTGGCCCTCGGTTTCGGCCAGCGATACCAGCACCAGGGATTTATTGTATTCATGGGTAATGGCGCCGTGGAGCACATCCTGATACCGTGACGGGTCGATTTTTTCTCCGTACACATTTTTGTGCTCCACCAACTCCTTTTCCATGCCGGTGAGCCAGCGGACCCGGGGGGTCTCAAGCGTGCGGCGGATGGCCGCCAGCGGCAGCCGATGAGCCGCAACGTCGAATTTTCCAAGGCCCGTGATGGTGTCCGTGACGTCTCCGACATAATCGGCAAAGAGTTTGCCTTCGGCTGAACTGACCCATCTCAATTGCAGCCGGTGGTGACCGATACCCGATAGATCCAAAAGAAAGGACAGAGCCGCTATTCGTTTCTGAGCATAAAGATTACCATCCTGGTAATGACATTCACCGGGATGTCACCCCGCCACCAGAGCGCCGTCGTATCCCTTGGCCAGTCCATCGACAATGAACAGCGGATCGATTCTTCCGGAGCACATGACCCGAACCGGGCGGATAGCGGCGGGATACTGGAATCGAGACACCCCTGCCAGGTCCGCTCCGGCATAAGCGCACCAGTTGCAGAGGAAGGCCAGTATTCTGGGCTGATAAGTTTCGCTCATAATCTTCTCTTCCATTAAGGGTTGGTTCATCCGTTTCCGATGTTGCCCCGGGCTAACTCACGGCAGCGACGGCCGCCATGATCTGGCGGTCCCGGAAATGTTTCATATCGATTGCTTTCTGCGGGCAGGACGCCGCACATATGCCGCACCCCTTGCAGAGGGCGGAAATATTCTCCGCCCGGTATCCGCGGCCTTCGACCTTTTTCAGCCGTATGGCGCCGAAGGGGCAGGAAATTTCGCACAATCCGCAGCCGATACACAGGTCCTCATTGACTTCCGATACGATCGGCATGATTTCCATATGCTCCCGGGACAGAACGGTGGCAGCTCGGGCCGCCGCCGCCTGGGCCTGGGCGATGGATTCTCCCAGAAATTTGGGATAATGCGCCAGCCCGCAGATAAACACGCCATCCGTGGCGCAATCCACTGGACGAAGCTTGGCATGGGCTTCGGTCAGGAAGTTTTCGGCGTTGGCGGAGACTTTGAACATCCGGGCAACGTCCGAATGATCGGCCGGCACAATGGCGGTGGCCAGGTTGACCAGATCCGCCTCGATGGCTACCTCCATGTCCAGAACCGGGTCAAATACCGTTACCGACAATCCTCCCGCGATTTCTTCCAGGCGGGGCTTCCGGTCCGGGGTGTAGCGGATAAAAATGACGCCCAGCTCTCTGGCTTTCTTGTACAACAGTTCTTTGTCTCCGTAGGTCCGGATATCCCGGTAGAGAATAAAGACCTGCGTTGCCGGGTTCTTTTCTTTTAAAAAGATCGCGTTTTCAATGGACGCCGTACAGCAGATTTTGGAACAGTAAGGTCTTTTTTCGTCTCTGGACCCGACGCACTGAATAAAGACCACGCTGCCGGCCTGGTCGATGGACGGGTGCTTGCGGAGGTCGTGCCAGCGGGTAACCCGTTCGCTGGTATGGTAGAGATATTCATCGGTATCCGCCGCCGCACCGCCGGTGGCAATAACGACGGCACCGTGACGGATCGTTTTTGCCTGGCCGGCGGCCGTCACTTCCGTGTCAAAATTGCCCAGAAATCCGGAAACGCCGGTTACCCGGGCCGAGGCAAGCACTTCGATGCCGGGGTGGGTTGAAATCTTTTCGGTCAGCCGTTTCACATGAGCCACCACGGCCTCGTCGCAGCTGCTTGCGGCTACCCCTCCCAATTTATCTGATTTTTCTATGATAATGGCCGGGAAGCCCTGGTCGGCCAGGCACATGGCCGCTGTCATGCCCGCCACGCCGCCGCCGATGACGATGACATGCTTGTCGATTTCAACCCGGGCGGCGGGCAGGGGCTCCAGCCGGTTGGCGCGGGCAACCGACATGGCCAGCAGGTCCTTGGCTTTTCCCGTGGCCGTTTCCTTTTGCTCTGAATGGACCCAGGTACACTGGTTGCGGATGTTGGCCATGTCGAAAAGGAAGGGGTTGAGACCCGCGTTCCGGATCGTTTCCTGGAACAACGGTTCGTGTGTGCGCGGCGTGCAGGCGGCCACGACGACCCGGTTCAGGTTGTGCTCGCGGATGAGCTGAGCCATCGTGTTCTGAGTGTCCTGGCTGCAGGTGAACAGGTTTTCCTGGGCATAGGTTACCCCGGGAAGTGTTTTGGCGAACTCGACAATCTGCGGCACATCGGCGATGCCGCCGATATTGGAACCGCAGTTGCAGACGAAGACCCCGATGCGGGCCTCCTTTCCGGCCACGTCGGTTTCGGGGGGAAACGCTTTCTGTTGCGTCAGAGATCCGCGGGCGCCGGCCAGCAGACGGGCGGCGCTTTCCGCGGCGGCGCTGGCTTCCACCACCGACTCGGGGATATCTTTGCATCCCCGGGCAACACCGGCGACGTAAATTCCGGACCGGGAGGTCGCGGTCGGCAATAGCGGATCGGTATTGATAAATCCGGAGGCGTTGACTTCGATCCCGAGGGTTGCCGCCAGTTTGCCGGTCGCGGCCGCCGGTTCCATTCCCACGGACAGAACCGCCAGGTCAAACTCCTCTTCAACGATTTGTCCGGATTCGGTAGCATAGCGGAACAGGAGCGTGCCATCCGCTTTCTCGGTGATGGTATGGACTCTGGAACGCACAAAGCGGACCCCTTCGGCCCTGGCGCGTTCGTAATACTTTTCAAAGTCTTTGCCGTAGGTCCTCATATCCATCAGAAAGATGGTCGCCTGGAAATCACCCCCGACGTGTTCCTTGGCGAGCATGGCTTCCTTGAGCGCATACATGCAGCAGACCGAAGAACAATACGGGTTGTCGCACCGATTCAGGTCGCGGGAGCCGACACATTGCAGCCAGGCTATTTTCGAAGGTTTTTTGCCGTCGGAAACCCTTTTGATCGCCCCTCTGGTCGGGCCCCCGGCGGACAGCAACCGCTCGAATTCAATGCTGGTCACAACGTTGGCGTACTGGGCATACTGGTAATTATCCAAATTGGACGGATCAAATGTTTTCAGTCCGGTGGTCAAAACAATTGCCCCGACATTCAGCCGGATTTCTTTTTCGGTGTCGTCCAGTCGGATCGCTTCTGTCGGGCAGAATTTTTCACAGGCCCGGCATTTGCCGTTTTTAAAATAGATGCAGTTTTTCGCGTCGATCGCGTATTTTAGGGGCACCGCTTGGGGGTAGGGGACATAGATAGCCTTGCGGACGCTGATACCTTCATTATATTTATCGGCCACTTTTTTGGGGCATTTTTCCGCGCAGGCGCCGCAGGCAATGCATTTGTCCATGTCTACAAAACGGGGAGACTGCTTGACCGTCACGGTAAAATTGCCTGCTTCCCCTTCAATGGACTGGACTTCAGACAAGGTGAGCAACTGGATGTTCAGATGCCGGCCGACCTCGACCAGCTTGGGTGAAATAATTCACATGGCGCAGTCGTTGGTTGGAAAGGTCTTGTCCAACTGGGCCATGACGCCGCCGATGGCCGGCGAAGCTTCAACCAGGTAAACCCGGTATCCGGCATTGGCCAGGTCCAGAGCGGATTGCATTCCGGTAATGCCGCCGCCGATAACCATAACCGCCCCCGAAACATCCGTTCCGCCGCTGGTGATGTTTTCTGCCTGATTCTCCCTGCCCATATATTTCTCCCTCGTATAATATTACCTTCCGCCGCGCTTAGTGTAACACGGGTATTTCCGGTTACGGGCTATCCGCTGATGGTTCCCAAAATTTCAGGGAGCTTGTCTTCCCATCCAATAGTGGATATGCAGACTCCGGAAAAATTCTCTTTTTTCAGGGTGGCAACAATTTCTTTGGCGATCAACACACATTCCCGGGTCTTGTCACCGGCTTTCATAATCCGGTTGATCATGTCCGGAGGTATTTTGATGTGGTCCATGTTTTTATTGATATATCTGGCCATGCCTGCGGACTTCAGCAGGAGAACGGTCGGGATAATGTGAGTTTTGCTGGTGTCAATGGCATTGAGAAAAGGCCTGATGGCGGCCAGATCGAAGACGGGAGGCGTAATGAAAAACCGGACGCCGTGTTCCTTTTTGTTTTCCATCTCTTCGATTTCTTTATCCAGGTGGTATTCCTTCACCGCCGGGGTAACGGTTGAACCGACAAGAAAGTGGGGTGCCCCGTAAAGTTCGATGCCGGCCATGTCATGGCCGTTCTGGATCTGCTGGATCATATCCAGAAGCTGGTGGAGATCAATGTCGTATACCGGCTTCGTCTGATGGTGATCACCGACGCTGGGATCGTCCCCGGCGACGACCATGACATTATGAATGCCGCAGGCATAAGCAGCCAGTAGATCGGCCTGCAGGGCGAGACGGTTTCGATCCCGGCAGTTCGCCTGAAGGATGGTCTCCAGTCCCCTTTGCTGCAGAACCAGAGCACCCCCGAGAGAACTCATGCGCATAACGGCATTACTCATTTCAGGGACCAGAAAGGCGTCAACCGCCCCTTTTACCCTGGTGGCCATCGTTACCATTCTCGATGCGTCAGCCCCTTTCGGGGGCTCCATTTCAGCGAGAATGGCGAAGTCTCCAGCGTCCAGCCTGTCCTTTAATCGCATCCGTAATCCTCCGTATGGTTATGGGTGGTGACTGCGCCGAGCATATACAGGTCGATATTGAATACAAATAAGATAGAATAGAAAAGCGTACTCCAGGCGAAAGGCGAAAACGTTTGGCAGTGATGATTATTGGAATATCGGAATAAGTAAGACACTGAAAATTTCCTGGTCAGATTCCGGCCAGCAATACGGTTCTGTTTGATCTGAAAACCGCTCCCCTTTTTCAGCAGCACATCATTTTATAAGAGGATCATTCGGATCATGTCAATAATTATTCTCTATCCCGAAGAATAATTAATGATTCGATATCGCACCCTCAGCATAATCAACAACCGCGAACGCATTCACCCGGATTTTTATTCATACGTCAAAGGCGTTATTTTTTCTTTTTGATACTACGATACCCGTTGTTCAGGGAATCCTTTAAAAAACACGCCGCCCGGTTTTTTTAGGTGTATTGGTTTTTTATTTACATGTCAAGGTTTTCATATAATGTTTGTAGAGAATTGTGGTATGTCCCGGAACCATAATATCTCAGGACGTATTGGAGGGCGCTTTGACCTTGACTTTTCCGAAAAATTTTATTAAATTAACAAATAATGTTTAATGACTTCATCACACCTAAAATCACTCAAGCGCAGAGAACTTCTGACCGAAGGCGGTGAAATTTTAATTGCACGGGTTTGAAAAGTGCCTGGCGTAATTGAAATTATATCTATCGTCCAAAAAGAATAAAAACATGTGTACGGGGCACCGGGTAAAAATCGTCTTTCCTCAAATTATTATAAAATGATTCTATTTTCAGTGAGGCTGTAATGAAAATTTTTATTAGACTTCTATTCATCCTTCTTATTCTGCCGGTTACTTGCGTTTTTGCGGCCGGCAACGCTGAAATTACCTACATTAACCGCTGGCCCACGGCAGCGCCAAATGTAATGACCAAGGTTGGTAACTACGTTATTTACGGAGACGGGGAATGTATAAGCATTTACGATACGACCGCTGATCCGGCTCTGACGCTGGTGGCTAAAGTCAGTATCCATTTGACTGAAAAGGAAAACCTTGTAGATAGTCAGGTCTCGGGTACCGAAGGGATCTCGGGCGTGTTTTATGCCGGGGGTTTTCTTTACGTGGCCTGTGGCAATGAAGGGCTTCAGATTTATGAACTCCCGGCTGACCTTACAACTTTTTCAGCCGATAATCTGAAGGGCACTTACCTGGTTTTAAAGGAGGATGGCCGGGCCGTTGTCAGAGATGTGGTCGTGTCCGGTAGCCTTGCCTATATAGGCTATTACTGGCTTACCGAGGAGGGGTATGACAGCGGACTCCAGGTTATTGATGTTTCAGACCCTGCCAATCCTCTCATGGCCGGTCAGGCTGAACTTCCCCCCACGTTTGCGGACCTGAAAAGGGTGCAGAGCCTCACGCTGGCCGGAGATTATGTTTATGTGGCGGATCTTTATAACGGTATGGTCGTGTTTGATATCAGCAATCCGGCGACGCCGGAAATTGAGGCGGTTTGTTATATCCCGTCGGCACTGGATGTCGCTGTTTCAGGAAACTATGCCTATCTTGTCTGCGCCGGATATGGTTTGCAGGTAGTAAATATCAACCCGGAGACCTTCACGCCGGAGAGGGACTCTCTGCCTATCGTTGCTTATTGTCAGTATGACGGCAGCCTGACCAAGGCCATTTCAGTTGAAGTCAGTGCCAATTATGCTTACATCGGAGACGTGGACCTGGGGCTGCTGGTCGCCGATATTTCTTCTCCTGAAGATATAAACAACAACAGCCTGGTAGGACAGTATTTCAATGATGCGCAGGGTACTTATCGTTTATACCTGGATTCAGCAAACCAGACTGTGTATGTGGGCGATTGCAGAAAGGGCCTGCAGAAGGTTGACGTGTCGAATCCAGCTTCGCTGAATTTTCTTGCCGGGGTTAATGATACCGGGACACCCGCCGACGCGGAAGCGGTGTTTGTTGATGCGGCTTCCAGTTATGTGTTTGCCGTGGATGATGATCCTTCATCCGGGGGCATGAGTGAGGGCGTACGGATTTTCTTTGCGGTTGTTTCGGAAGACTATGTCACTTTCCTGCTCAAGGGGATGTTCCCCACCAACGGGGAGGCTTCAGATATTTACTATCTGAATGGCTACCTGTTTGTAGCAGATGGCAGTGCCGGACTGAAGATCATCGATCCCGGGCTCTCTGCCGATACGGCCGGCCCCGTAAATCCGGTATTAAAAGGCAGCTGTCCGATTACCGGAGGTAACGCCAACGGCGTTTTTGTCATCGACGGTTATGCTTATGTGGCCTCCGGGACCGGCGGGCTGAAGGTGGTAGATGTGTCGGATCCGGCACTACCGACAGTCGTCGGTGAGATCGCCGGGACAGATGTTTCAGACGCGAGGAAGGTTATTGTCAGGGCCGATTATGCCTTTGTCGCTGACGGCTGGAACGGCTTGAAGGTGGTGGACATTTCGGATAAGAGCCGGCCGGTGCTGACGGGACAATATTACATCGAAGACGGCGATGACCTGGATGATATTCCTGGCTGTGCCTACGATGTCAGTATCGTCGGGACGTTGGCCTATGTCGCCGCAGGTAATGAAGGGTTCTATATACTTAATGTTCTGGATACGACCAATCCGTCATGGCTGGCGAATTACAGCGCCCAACCTTATGAGCAAGTTCAGAGCATATATGCCGCCCGTTCCGACGTCAGCGAAGGCGTCGATTTGATATGGATGGCGAATGGCACCATGCCGGACGAGAATATGGGCTTTTTTATTAAGCCAGCGACTGTGCCTCCGCAGCGCAGCGGTGCTTATCACAGCGCCGGAGAGGTTAAGGATATCTTTGTGGTTGGCGATTATTCCTATATTGCCGACGGTGCCGGTGGCTTCCAGGCGTTGACCGTCTATGAAGGCGGTGGTGACGACGAAGACCCTTCCTGGGACGATGATGTGGTTCCGGTAAACATTCATCATAACGGCAAGGATTCGGGGTGTTTTGTCGGGACGCTGTTTTCCAGTGTTACGGATACGATTTTGCGCTGGATCTCAAAAGTGCATTGAAACCGCACAGATTTTATAATATTGTTCACAACAATACGGTGTATGAGTTCTGCCAGGGCCTGCAGGAGGCGGGCCTTTTGTAGTTTTTGACTTCTGTTTTTTCTTTTGTTAAGAAAACAGGCAAATGAGTGAAGGGCGTTATTTAATTTGCAATCATTTGTTTAACATCCACACGGAATGGGGGAATTATGGCAGGCGTCAACAAGGTGATTATTATCGGCAGGCTGGGCAGAGATCCGGAGGTGCGTTATACGCAGGACGGTCGTGCGATTGCTAATTTCAGCGTGGCAACTTCCGAGGAGTGGAAAGACAAGGAGTCGGGTGAGAAGAAAGAACGGACGGAATGGCATCGGGTCGTGGCTTTCGGCCGGCTGGGAGAAATATGCGGTGAATATTTAGCCAAAGGACGGCAGGTATATATCGAAGGGCGGTTGCAGACAAGATCCTGGGAAAAAGACAATGTGACGCGGTATACGACCGAGATTGTGGCTTCCAATATGCAAATGCTGGAATCAAAATCTTCAGCCGGTGCGAGTGACTACTATATGCCGCCGACAGACGATTCAATCCCGGGCGATGCCGGTCCGGGCAATGATGATATCCCTTTCTAAAAGCAGATCCGATTTGTTGCCGCCAGGCGCTGTCGGAAAACGGTCAGCAAACCATTTGAGAAGATTTCATTCGTGATCCGTCGGCATGATGCATCCGGGTGAGATGAATTGAGTCGCGGTTTTACAAGCAGATGCCTGGCTGTTGACGGCAAAGAGACGCAGCGTTCCGTTTCTGTTGTTTTGGCCTAACGTCAAGGGAGTGACGGGAAAGTTATTTCTTCTCGCTGTCGGTCGTTTGCTCTTTTTCGATCTTTTTCTGATCTTCCTTGTCCACTTTGGACGTGGCATCTCTGAAGTTGCGGATGCCCTGACCGAGGCCGCCGCCGATTTCGGGCAGTTTCTTAGCGCCGAATATAATAAGCACAATTATCAGGATAATGATCAGTTCTGGCAGGCCGAGTCCAAACATGATGCCTCCTTTCCGCGGATGACGCGGTTTTCATTCTGAAGTTGGATCTTGAACTTACCGGGTGTGTTTTATCGTTTAAGCTGGAAAAGTCACCCTTACAGTTTTATTAAAACTATCACACCCCGGTTTTGAAAGTCAATGTCCGGTTTGCTGCTCTGCATCCTGTGATAGGGCCTTACCGGAACCAGCCGGGACAAATGCCTTGTCGCGTTGGCGGAAATTATATAGTATGCGTTTTCAGGATGGTGCCGACATGAAAAATACGTTTTGTCCCGTTTTACGACCGGCGTTAATCGGAAGCCTGCCGATGGACGATCATCAGGCCGCCACCCGGCTGATGTTTGAATATGCGCCGGAAATTCCGTTATGGGTCCAGTTGCCCGTGTTCAGGGAAGAGGGTATGATCCCTCAATTCCTGCCCGGTTTCCCCGGTATAGTCAATAACGCGGGCCGGACATATATTGACACCGCTCATGCGACCTTTGACGCCGACGTGGTGGCGTTCTACGAAGAATACCTGGCCGTTCTGGAAGGTAAAGCCGACCTCATCCCCTCCCGGTTTGCATTGGGCCTGGAAAGCGCCGGAGGCTTTTTCGAGTTCCTGCGCCAGGCGCCGGACCATGCGGCGGACTTGTTTGCCGTCAAGGGACAGATCACCGGGCCGTTTACGTTTACGACCGGTCTGGTCGATGCCGCCGACCGTGTTGTTTTTTATGATGACCAGTTGCGGGACATCGCCGTCAAGCTTATCGCCATGAAAGCCCGCTGGCAGGCCCGTCGTCTTGCTGAACTGGGCAAACCGGTGATGATCTTTTTTGACGAACCGGGTTTGACGGCGTTCGGGTCCTCGTCGTTTATCAGCATCTCCCGGGAGGACGTCATGGCCTGTTTCGACGAAGTCTTTGAGGCCGTCCATGCCGAGAATGCCCTGGCCGGGGTTCATGTGTGCGCCAACGCGGAATGGTCGGTCCTGCTGGATTCCACCGCCGATATCGTCAGCTTTGACGCCTATTCTTTTTTCGATAAACTGCTGCTGTACGCCGATTCGCTAAAACGGTTCCTGCAACGGGGCGGTGTTCTGGCCTGGGGTATCGTGCCCACCTCGGATGCCGAAATGATCCGGAACGAAACCGTGGACTCCCTGGCTGCCAGATGGCGGGAACAGGCAGGCCGATTGGCGTCGCTGGGGATCGGCCGGGAGAGGATCAACACTCAATCTCTGATAACCCCCAGTTGCGGCACCGGTTCCCTTGACCTGGATTCGGCCAGGCGGGTGCTGGAGCTGACGACCGGATTGTCACGTCGGCTTCGAGAAGTGAATAGAGAAGATTCAAAGAAATTTGCACAATAACTTTGCATTAGAACAAAACAAAGAAAAGTTGAGGTGAATCATGAGCAATAACCGCTTTACAGGCGCTTCACGATACGTTCTGGATGCCGAGCTGGCCAGCATCGTCAATGTATCCATGACCCTGGAGATGCCGCTGCTGTTGAAGGGCGAACCCGGAACGGGTAAAACCATGCTGGCGTACGCCATTGCCGAAAGCCTGGGCATGCCGCTGATCGTGCTCAACGTCAAGTCCAGCATGAAACTGGTGGAAGCCCTTTACCAGTATGACACCCTGACCCGCCTCAACGATGCCCGGTTCGGGGACTCTTCCCGGGATGTCAGCCGGATCGAGGACTATATCCGCATGGGCAAGATCGGTCAGGCCTTTACCGCCGAAGAACGCACCATTCTGTTGATCGACGAGATCGACAAGGCCGACAGCGATTTCCAGGATGACATGCTGGATGTTCTGGATCAGATGACCTTTGATATCGTGGAGATCGACCGGACCATTAAAGCCCGTCACCGGCCGGTCATCATTATCACCTCCAACGCCAAGAAGGACCTGTCCGACCCTTTCCTGGGCCGGTGCAATTTCCATCACATCGCCTTTCCGGATCCCAAGATGATGCGAAAGATCCTCGGCGTTCACTTTCCCGATATCAGTGACGACCTCATGAACAACGCCGTGGATACGTTTTACAAGCTGCGCAAACTGGAGGCCATTGAAAAGAAACCGGCTACCCGGGAGCTGATCAACTGGATCCGGTCCCTGAAGGCCGATCCGGACTTTAAGCCCAAACAGCTGCTCAAAGGGGAAATTCCTTTCCTGGGGATTCTCTTCAAGAAGAGCCGGGATTATGAAAGAGCGGCTGAAACCGTCGACCGGTCCCGCTCCTATTAGGCAAGGCCATGTTTATCGACTTTTTTTACCGGCTCAAGGAAATCAACGTGCCGGTGACGCCCACGTCCTTTATGACCCTGCACCGGGCCTTTGCGGCCGGTCTAGTCAATTCACTTGATGAGTTCTATACCACCAGCCGGACGATTCTGATCAAGAGCGAGCGGTATTTTGACCTGTTTGATCAGATGTTCGCCCATTATTTCAAGGGCGCCGATCTGCCGGATGCCGATGACTGGCAGATGGATGAGATTATCCGCGGCCTGCTGGAGGAGTGGCTGAAGGACCCCAGGGAACTGGCCGACATGCTGGGCATGGATCCCGGCGAACTGGCCAAAATGACGCCGGAAGAGGTGGTCGAATATTTTAAGCAGCGGTTGAAGGATCAGACCGAGCGTCATGACGGCGGCAACCGCTGGATCGGGACGGGCGGAACTTCGCCGGTCGGCCATTCCGGCCGCTTCCCCGGCGGCATGCGCGTGGGCGGTGCCTCGGGCGGCAAGTCCGCGGTCAAAGTCGCCCTGGAACGGCGTTACAAGGACTATTCCCGCACCGGCCCCCTGACCCAGGCCCAGGTGGGCGAGGCCCTGAAACGGCTGCGGAACCTGATCCCCTCCGGCCCCATGGACCAGGTCAACGTGGACAAGAGCATCTACCAGACGGTAAGAAACGGCGGGGAGATCGAAATCGTCTTCGACCGCAACCTCAAGGACCGGCTCAAGGTGATCCTCGCCATCGACAACGGCGGCTGGTCCATGGACCCCTATGTGGAGGTGGTCCAGACCCTGTTTGATTATGCCAAGGCCCAGTTCAAGGACGTGAAGACCTACTTCTTCCACAACACCATTTACGATAATTTATGGAAGGATCATACCCGGTACAAGGAGCCGCACAAGGTCTCCGACTTTATCCGCCTGGATCCGGACACCCGTCTGATTCTGGTCGGTGACGCCAGCATGGCGCCCTATGAACTCATGGCCCGGGACGGCTCCATTTACATGGATGAAAGGAGCCGCCACGCCAGCATCGACCAGTTGAAGTTTCTGGCCAATCTTTTCCCCCATCGGGCCTGGCTGAATCCCGTTCCCGGACGCATGTGGAATTACACCCACACGATCCAGGTTATACAGCAGATTTTCCCCATGTTCGAGCTGTCTCTGGACGGACTGGAAGAAGCGGTCAGTCACCTGATGGCCAAATGATTTTATCAAGCTGCACGGGGAGTCATATCGCAGAACAATGAGAAGCCGGAAAAAAATACCCGGAGAAGTCCGGGCGGCCGGAGCCGGGATTGAAATCCTGCCGTCCATGCCCCCGTCCTGCCTGCCGGCGGCCTTCCCCGGAAAGATAGAAATCCCCGATTCCGGACAGCCCTTTGTCAAAGGCACCCTTCAGACGAAACCGGGCGGGATCCCTCAAGTCACATCCATGCTGACGGCGGCCGATTATCTGGGAACCATAAAAGCCAGATGGGGAATCGGACGGATGAATTATACCGTTTCCCCCGGGCTCTATGCGCTGGGAACACCCACGGAAAAGGCTCCGGTGCTGGTGACGGCCAATTATAAAATGAGTTTTGATTGCCTCCGTTCCGCCCTGCCGGGCCGGGATGCCTGGATTCTGGTCCTGGACACCAAAGGCGTGAACGTCTGGTGCGCGGCCGGTAAGGGGACTTTCGGCACCGGGGAACTGGTGACAAGGATCGGGTCCAGCCGTCTGGAGCAGGTCGTTTCCGGACGGCAGCTGATTCTGCCTCAGCTCGGCGCTCCGGGAGTCGCCGCGCATCTGGTCAGGAAACAGACCGGGTTCTCGGCTGTTTATGGCCCGGTGGAAGCAGAAGACCTGCCGGCGTTTCTTGACTCGGGCCTGAAGGCCACGAAAGAAATGCGCCAGAAACGGTTTCCCCTGCGGGACCGGGCCGCCCTGGTGCCCATGGAACTGATCCCGGCGTTGAAATGGGCGCCGGTTATCTTTCTGGTCGCTTTCCTGGCGGGCGGTCTTGAGAAGGGAGCGCCGTTTCTGACCGGTGTGCTTTCCAACGGGCTTTTTGCCGCGGCGATTATGGCCGGCGCCATCATTGCCGGGGCGGTGCTGACGCCGCTGCTGCTGCCCTGGCTGCCGGGGCGGTCTTTTTCCATCAAAGGCGCCGTCGCCGGCCTGCTGACAGCCGTCCTGATCGTCATCTCCTGGCCCGAGCCGGTTGGAATGGGGAAATACCTGCCGCTGCTTCCGGTTTCGGCTGCGTTTTCGTCGTATCTGGGGATGAATTTTACCGGCGCTTCGACCTATACTTCCCTTTCCGGGGTCAAAGCGGAGATGAAATGGGCGGTTCCCCTGCAGATCATCGCCGCTATCGTCGGCGTCGTCGGCTGGCTGGTCGCCTTATTGGTGGGTTAGCCCGGATATTTCATGAAAATATTCGGGTTAGGAGACGTTATGGAAAAACTGCGTTATCTGAAGGACGTGGTCACCCTGGCGCTGGACGCGGAACGCTGCGTCGGCTGCGGCCTGTGCGCCGACGTCTGCCCCCGCGGGGTGCTGTCGCTGGATAACGGCCGGGCGGCGATAATTGACCGGGACGCCTGCATGGAATGCGGCGCCTGCGCCATGAATTGCCCGGCCGGCGCCATCACCGTCCAGAGCGGCGTGGGCTGCGCCGCCGCCGTCATCAATTCCATGCTGGGCAGGACCGGGGGCGACTGTTGCTGCGTGATTGAGCCGGGCAAGTCGTGCCCGGCTGCCGATCAAAATCTTTAGCCTGGTTATAATGTCCTTTTCTTTGGCGCAAAGAAAAGGACCAAAAGAAACATTGTCCGGCAGCTTGGCCACGCCACCGGCGTGGCTTCCCTCGCGCGGGCGGTTTTTTCGGCGCGGGCAGAAACTCGCTCGGGAATCACCCTCGACGTTGGTTTTCCGGAAATTGATTATTCCCCCCTCGAAGCTATTCATCAGGGCTCGGCGCTCAAACAGTCTGCCCGCTGTTTCCGAAAAAACCGCCTGCGCTCGGCTGCGCTGCAACGGGCAGGGGGAGGCCCACTGCCTTTAAAAATTAGCGGAAGGTTTTATTGATTGTACGGGTAGAATGATGGCTTTTGCCCTAAATTCATCATATCTCCGGATTGCAGATGCCATTTCAAACAGAAATCGAATCAAGGCCTTTCATTTATAATGGACGCGCTTGACGTCGGCGTTCGAAAAGCAGAACATTTTTTGCCCGTTGCAGCGCGGCCCTGGTTGCGGCCAGGTTTTTTCGGCAACAGTGGGCAGGCTGTTTGAGCGCCAAATTCCTTGGGCAATACGAAAAAAAGGAAAACAACAGAGCACCGGAAATTTATTCCCAGAGCCGATTCCCAAGCGAGTTCCTGCCCACGCCGAAAAAACGGTCGCAACCAGGATCAGCCGCGGTGCCGGGAAATGTTTCTTTTGGTACTTTTCTTTGCACCAAAGAAAAGTATATATAAATAAAAAAATACCTTATTAAAGATTAAGAGAAAGAATAGTTCGCTATTCTTTCTCCTGAATTTTCTCATGCGCCGGCACGCCATATACCTTCTTGTAGGAGCGGCAGGCCGGGCAGATCCCCTCTTCCAGCTTGACAAAACTGTGCAGCAACCCCTCGCCCTTTTCCCGGGCCCGGGTGCAGATCGGGCAGGTGTCTTTGCAGAAGTCCGCCAGCGCGTGAGTGGTTTTGCCGTGTGTCATGATTGATCTCCTAAATTAAATGTCCAGTATAAAGCATAACCAAACCGTTTCCGATGGAGACTAAGTATAAAGCAGTATCTTGCAGTTCATGGCATATTTTAAGAAATCTTCCGCCGTCTGGATGATGACGCCGTCGATGAAGTCCTTTTGCGTGAATTTCATCATGTCGACCGTCATTTTGCAAGCGACGAAGCGGACGCCTTCGGCCTGGGCCATTTCCTGAAGATCTGGCAGCGTGGGCACGTTGGCCTCTTCCATTTTCCCCTTCATCATCCAGGTGGCCACGGCGGCCATGCCGGGGATGGCGCCCATGAATCCCGGAGGCTGGAACTTGGCTTTTTCCACCCACCCCTTGCGCAGGACGTTGAGCCCCATGAAGGTATAGAATACGGTGGCCTCCATTCCCAGGCGCCTGGCGTTGATGCTTAAGATCAGTCCCGGATAGACGCCGTCCAGGGTGTCTTTGGAGGTGATAAACGCGGCCGATTGTTTCTGCCCTTGAATTTCGTTCATGGTCTGTCTCCTTTCCTTTACGGTTACTGTTATGCTTCTATCCGAAACCGTCGCATTTTTTTCATATACTGCCTGAACAGCCACAACATCAGTCCGGGGCTGAGTCTCTGGATCAGGTACATGCATTTGGCCATGAACGTCACCACGATGACCGCCCGGTTCTTCTCCACTCCCCGCAGGATCTCTTCAGCGCATCGTTGCGGCGTCATGCCCCGGGGCAGTTCGGCCAGGGCGTTCTCCTTGTCGAATCTGACGGCCTTGCTCACCCGGTAAATCGGCGTGTCGATGATACCCGGGCAGACCACGCTGGCCTTGACGCCCAGATCGGCGCCTTCGATTCTCAAGCCCAAAGTCAGGCCGACTACTCCGTACTTGCCGGCCGTGTAGGACAGCTCGCCCGGAAAGGGCGCCAGGCCGGCCATCGACGCGGTGTTGACGATGTGCCCGAAGCCCTGCGCGGCCATGATCGGGTAAGCCGCGCAAACACCGTGGATCACGCCGTACAGGTCCACGTCGATGACGCGCTTCCAGTCGTCGCAGGAAACGTCCCGGGCTTCGCCGCCGACAGCGATGCCGGCGTTGTTGAACAGATAATCCAGGCGGCCGTGTTCGGCCACCGTGGCTTCCACCACCTCCCGGACCGCCTCCCGTTCTGTCACATCCAGCACGACCGCCCGGGCCTGGCGCCCGGTTTTTTTTATTTGGTCTACGACCTGCGTCACCTGCGGTCCGTTGATGTCGGCCAGCACCAAAATCGCGCCCCGGGCCGCCAGTTTTTCCGCCAGTGCCCGACCGATGCCGGAGCCGGCTCCGGTGATGATCGTGACCTTCCCGACAAACCGGTTCATCGCGCCATCCTTATATGCTTTGTTTGTGACGGCCGGCCAGCAACAGACCGGCAATGGTTTTGGCATCGCGGATCTCGCCGCTGTCAATCATTCCCAGTGCCTGGAGCAAAGGGACCCGGCGAACGTGAATGACCTCGTCCGGCTCCAGGTTCTGAACGTCGGGCGCCAGGTCGCCGGCCAGGAACAGATGAATCTGTTCGTCCGAATACCCGGGCGCGGGGAAAATCGGGCCGATGGCAGTGAACGTTCCGGCGCGAAAGCCGGTCTCTTCAATCAGCTCCCGGCCGGCGCAGGCTAGCGGGTCTTCGCCCGCGTCCAGTGTTCCGGCGGGAATTTCCCAGATATAGTCGCCCACGCTATGCCGGTACTGGTGAATCAGGATAACAGTTCCCTCATCCAGAAAAGGCACTACGGCCACTGCACCAGGGTGTCTCAGCACATGGACCGTGGTATCGTTGCCGTTGTCCAGGGTAATGGTTTCCGTGTCCAGACGGAACCGGCCGACATGAAACATCGTTTCCCGGCTGTTGATCTTCACGCTCATCACATGCTCCTGCCCCAAAGATGCCCGGGTTATTGATTCAGTTCGATGACATCCAGAATGGACTTGCCGGCCCGCTCCACGCAGCGCCGGCCCTCGTCAATGGCTTCCTGAGCCCGGTGAAACTCCATCAGCCCGATATCGCTGACCCGCGGCAGGAGCAGCAGATCCGGCGGATCACCGGCCAGCCGGCTGCGCGTGATGCGTTCCTGCATAATCAGAATAGAACTGTGGATGACATCGAAAACACCGGGCGTGTCACTGTCGCCGCTGATTTTCTTAAAGAAGCCCGTGTCCCACCAGCCGGTTTTTTTATCAGGCCCGGCTTTCTCCGCTTCCTCTTTGTCGCCTCGTTTATCGTTCCTGTCCCGGTTACCCTGGAGATGGGCCCGGATAATGCCGGCGCTGACATTGACGGCGATGACCACCTCGGCTTTCATGGCCCAGCAGGCAGAAACCGGAATCGGGTTGACCAGGCCGCCGTCAATCATCCATTCATTGTTGATCCGGGCGGGCGTAAACATGCCCGGCAGGGAGATCGAGGCCCGGATCGCTTCCAGCAGGGAGCCGGAATTCAGCCACACCTCCCGGCCGGAGTCCAGTTCGGTGGCAACGGCGGTAAAGGGTATCGGTAAATCCTCTATGTTGCTGTCGCCGATATGCTCTTTAAAAAAGTCAAACAGCCGCTCACCGGCAATGACGCCGCCGCCGAACAGGCTGAAATCAAAAAAGCCCAGGACGGTTTTCCGGTTCAGGGTGACCAGCCAATCGGCCAGTTTCTGGAGATTTCCGCCGGCGTATGCCCCGGCCACGATGGCCCCGGCCGAGCATCCGCTGATGACATCGGGCTTGACGCCCATCTCCTCCAAGGCCTGGAGTACGCCGATATGCGCCCAGCCGCGGGCCGAGCCGCTGCCCAG
The DNA here is from genome assembly GCA_040753795.1 of Thermodesulfobacteriota bacterium. NCBI lineage: Bacteria > Pseudomonadati > Thermodesulfobacteriota > Thermodesulfobacteriota bacterium. Next base: position 113,331 of record JBFMDX010000006.1, on the reverse strand, counting down.
GGCCAGGCCGATTCGTGGAGAGGCCATGAAAACGCTCCTTGCTCAAGCGCCAATAGATACTGTAGTAAACCTACTGTAAACAACCGTGAAAAGCAATCGGATAACCGCTGGTGCATGGGTATCAGTGGATATGATCTTTAACTGTTCTTAAACACCATCTCTAAATTTTAAACAGCCGGCAGGTGTTGTCCCAGATGATTGGGGCCAGGACCTCCGGGTCCTGTTGCCTGACGTCGGCCAGCTTCAGAAAGACGGTTTTAACAAAAGCCGGTTCGTTGCGCTTGTAACGGTTGCGCTCGGGCGTGGGCGTCAGATAGGGCGCGTCGGTTTCCACCAGCAGACGGTCATCCGGGATGTGCCGGACCAGTTGGCGGAGATCTTCTCCGCGGCTCTTGACGGTGATGACGCCGGTGATGCCGATATAAAGCCCCAGGTCAAGATAGGCGGTCAATTCCTTTTTATTACCCGAAAAACAGTGAACCACGCCGGTCTGGCCGGGTGCCAGGTCGCTTTTGAGGATTTCCAGAAAGCGGCCCCTGGAATCCCGCTCATGGAAGATCAGTGATAGATCGCAGGCCGCGGCCTCTGCGATCTGACGGGCAAACCATTTCTCCTGGTCGTTCTGGGGAGAGTACATGCGGTTAAAATCCAGGCCGGTTTCTCCCCAGGCGCGGACCTTGGGGTTGGACCGGGCCAGATCCCTTAAAATGTCTATCACTTCATCGCTGCCGCTGGCGGCGTCATGGGGGTGGAGACCGACGGAAGCGAAAATGCCGTCATGTTCCGCGGCGATTCGGGCGGCTTTCCGGGAGCGGGCGGTGGTGGTCCCGACCACCATGCAGGCGTTAACGCCGGCCTCCCGGGCACGATCGATAACGGCTTCAAGATCCGGATCGTAATCCTTATCATCCAGATGGCAGTGGCTGTCGAATAATTTCAAAACATTATCTCCAAAGTATCGTTTTTTGTTGCCGTGACAGGCAATAGCATATTATTGATGCTGCTGTATAACATAAAAATCTGGTCGAATACCACTAAAGTCCTTGAATTAATGCAGGCGACATGCGATAGAAAAAACGAAATAATGAGCATATGACAATAACTATGGCTGAAAATATCGGTTAAGGAGGAAGGATATGTTTAAAATCGTAAAGCGGAAGGAAATGGCCAAGGGGACGGTGGTGCTCAACGAGATCGAAGCCCCCCTGATTGCCGCCAAGGCAAAACCCGGCCAGTTTGTCATTCTAAAAGCCAATGAAGCCGGGGAGCGGATTCCCCTTACAATGGCCGATACCAATCCGGAAAAAGGGACTATCACCATTATTTTCATGGTTGTCGGCAAGAGCACGGCCCTGTTCGCCACCCTGAAGGAGGGCGACGCCTATATGGACGTGATCGGTCCGCTGGGAGCGCCGACCCACATCGAAAAACTCGGCAAGGTCGTGTGCGTCGGCGGCGGGACGGGCGTGGCGGTGCTTCATCCCATCACCCGGGCCCTGAAACAGGCCGGCAACGAGGTGACCTGCATCATCGGCGCCAGAAATAAGGAGCTGTTGATTCTGGAGGATGAGATGCGGGCCGCCTCCCATGACTTGAGGGTCTGCACGGATGACGGCTCTTACGGTCACCATGGATTTGTCACGGATGTACTCAAGGCCGTTTTAACCGAAAACAAAGACATGAAACTGGCCGTGGCCATCGGTCCGGTGCCCATGATGAAGGCCTGCTCGGCGGTCACTAAGGAGTTCGGCGTCAAAACCATGGTCAGCCTGAATCCCATCATGGTGGACGGTACCGGCATGTGCGGCGGCTGCCGGGTCTCGGTGGGCGGCAAGACCAAATTCGCCTGCGTGGACGGTCCCGAGTTCGACGGCCATGAAGTGGATTTTGACGAGTTGACCCTGCGTCTGAGAGCCTACACGGAGCAGGAAAAGGAAAGCTATACCTGTTATCGCAAATAACCTTGTGCTGGGGAGAATAATAATGGCGGAGAAAGAGAAGAGCGAAAAGATTCCAAGACAGAAAATGCCGGAGCAGGAACCGGCGGTACGGGCCAGAAATTTTAATGAAGTCCCTCTGGGGTTATCTCCGGAGGCAGCCATAATGGAAGCGGGCCGGTGTCTGCAATGCAAGAAGCCGGCTTGCGTGGAAGGATGCCCGGTGGGCGTGGATATCCCGGCTTTTATCAACCGGATCCGGGAAGGGGATTTCCCCGGCGCCATCCAGAAAATATGGGAGCGCAACAGCCTGCCGGCCGTATGCGGCCGGGTCTGCCCCCAGGAAATGCAGTGCGAAGGCAAATGCATCGTGGGCAAGAAAGATGCGCCCGTGGCCATCGGCAACCTGGAGCGGTTCGCGGCCGATTATGAGCGGGCCAATCGCAAGGCGGTCAAGCCGTCCAAGGGGGCGTCCACCGGCAAAAAGGTGGCCGTGGTCGGCTCCGGTCCGTCCGGGTTGACGGTCGCCGGTGATCTTATCCTCAAGGGGCATGACGTGACCATCTTTGAAGCCTTTCACCGGCCGGGCGGGGTGCTGGTCTACGGCATCCCCGAGTTCCGGCTGCCCAAGGAGATCGTTTTCTCCGAAGTGGACGGCCTGGACGCCATGGGCGCCAGGGTGGAACTAAACACGGTGGTGGGACGCAGCGTCACCATTGAAGAACTGTTCGCCCAGGGCTATGACGCGATTTACCTGGGCGTGGGCGCGGGGCTGCCCGTGTTCATGGGGATTCCCGGAGAAAATTTTGCCGGCGTGTTTTCAGCCAACGAGTATCTGACCCGCACCAATCTCATGAAGGCCTACCGTTTTCCCGAATATGACACCCCGGTCATCAAAGGGAAGAACGTGGTCACCGTCGGCGGCGGCAACGTGGCCATGGACGCGGCCCGAACGGCCTTGCGTCTGGGAGCCGAAAATTCTTATATCGTTTATCGCCGTTCCAAAAACGAGCTGCCGGCCCGTGCCGCGGAAGTGCATCACGCCGAAGAGGAGGGCGTCAATTTCCGCCTGCTGACCAATCCCACCCGCTTCTTCGGCGACGACAAGGGCCGGGTCATCGGCATGGAAGCACTGAAGATGGAACTGGGTGAACCGGATGCTTCCGGCCGCCGGAGCCCCGTGGCGGTGAAAGGCTCGGAATTTCGGATCGACTGTGATCTGGTGATTATCGCCATCGGCGCCGGCGCCAATCCCCTGCTGACCAAGTCCACGGAAGGGCTGGCCTTGAACAAACGGGGGTATATCGTGGCCGATCAGGCCACCGGCAAAACCAGCCGCAAGGCGGTCTGGGCCGGTGGCGATATTGTCACCGGATCGGCCACGGTCATCCTGGCCATGGGCGCGGGACGTGTCGCGGCCAATTCAATGCATGATTACCTGACGCTGGGTTGGTAGACGGCGTTCCATCCCGCGGGGACCTGGCAGAAAGATGCGGCTTACAACCAAAAGTAGATACGGGACGAGATTGCTTCTGGATCTGGCGTTGTACGGGGGCGAGAAACCGGTCCCTCTGCGCGTTATTTCCAAACGCCAGGGGATTTCCTTGAAGTATCTGGAGCATCTGACCACCAAACTCAAAAAAGCCGGATTGATTGTCAGCCAGCGGGGGCCGTCCGGAGGCCATAAACTCGCCCGGCCACCTGGCGTGATAACCATAGCCGATATCGTCAAAAGTCTCGAGGGGACGACCGCGTTGACGGAATGCGCGGAGTCCGGGGAAATCGACTGCGGTGTGTGCGCCAGGGCGGGGGACTGCCTGTCCCGCTGGGTATGGATGGAAGCCGGCAAGGCCCTGTTCGCCTGCCTGGATCAGATTACCCTGGAAAGTCTGATCAGCGGAAAACATGCCGTCAAGGCAAAATCATTAAAAACATCGGCGTGATCGGCCTTTGCCTCAATTTAAGGATATGCGCCGGCAATGATTGTCATCAGTGCCGTTGTTGACCGCGCTTGAGACAAGATAATTAGAAGGCCGGCCCGGGAATATCTTCCGGGCCGGTCTTTTTATATGACAGGGCGATGGTATGAACGAAAAGCCGGGGTCATCAGGCCGCCAGTCGCAACGCATTGCCGGTGACCTGGCGCAGGTCATCCGGCGTAAACGGTTTGGGCAGATAGTCGATGGCGCCGATCCGGGCCGACTCCACGGCTGTTTCGATGCTGGCGTATCCGGTGATGATGACCACCCGGGTCTCCGGCCGGGTTTCGGTGATGGCCTTCAGGAGTTCCAGTCCCTGGACCCCGGGCATTCTCAAATCCAGGAGGACCAGTTTGTAGGAGTTCCGGTTGACCTTGGCCAGGGCCTCGTCCTTGGAAAGGGCCTGATCCACCGAAAGACCGTTTTTGGCCAGTATCTTTCTGACGTTGTTGTTGACGGCCACTTCGTCGTCCACGACCAGAATATCTCCGGCGGTCACGTCTTCCGCGGGGGCGGTCTTTACGGCGGGGACCGACTTTTTCAGTTCTTCATAGGGCATGAACGCGAATCCGTCCCGGCCCATATGCGTCACGTATTCAGCGCTGGTAGCCGCGACCACTTCCTCGTAGTCAAACGGCAGATCAATGCCGATCAGTTTTTTTACGTCAACCTGGCTGCCGGCGGGTTTGGCCGCGGCTTTTTTCGCCTTCTGGGGGCACTCATTCTTCTTTTTTCCGCCTTTGCAGGTGGATCCGAGTTTTTTGAAAATGTCGCAGACCATTTCGCCCAGGGCGCAATAGTTTTCCAGGGTTTCCGCCGGCGCGATCTTCATTTCCGGCATGTCGGAACGGTTCAGACGGTCGGCATAGTCCTCGCTGGTCTGCCTGACAACCTCGTCACGATCATAGGGAATATCGATTCCGATCACTTCGATGGCTTCTCTTTCCTGGTGCGCCACCGCCGCTTCCGCCAGCTTGCCGGACAGAGCGTTGTCGACCGTTGTCCTCAACTCATCGGGGGTAAAGGGCTTCTGAATATAATCCAGGGCGCCCAGGCGGATGGCCTTCATGGCCGTATCGGTGGAGGCATAGGCGGTCATGATGATGGCTTTGGTCAGGGGCCACTGCTGCTTGGCCAGTTTCAGTAAGGAAAGCCCGTTCATCTCCGGCATGACAATGTCTGAAATGAGCAGTTCAAAAGACTGTTTGGCCATCAGTTCCAGGGCCTCCTTGGCACTCCGGGCCGTAACGATTTCGAAGTCCCCTTTGCCGAGGATCTTTTCGACATTCTGGCAAATCTCTTTTTCGTCATCCACCACCATGATTCTTTGAACGTTTTCCATTTTTGCCTCCTTATGTTGTGGGGTACCGCTCACGCGGAATCATTTCATTTTGCCTTTACCAATTCATTTTTTATGCCATGGCGGAAATTTATTTTTAACAATTTGATAATATTGCCTTTATACATTTTGCCCGGCCTGATGGCTTCGCCGTAGTGTATGCGTTTTGTATACAGATGGAGAGATGCCAAAAAAATATGGCGTCGGATGACAGACAGCGCGGATTCTTACAAAACAATTTAGATTTCAAATGGTTTTGTCGGCACCATCAGAAGCCGGGGCGGGTGTATAGAAAAAATATTCAGTGTATGGAAAGCGGAACCGGGATTGATTCGAGTGGAAGCTTGCTTATTTTGATGAATCCGGACGGGTGATGCCGCGCTTTTTCATGAGGCTTTGAAAGTTGGTCCGCTGCATGCCGGTCTCCCGGGCGGCGCGGGATATGTTCCAGTCGTTCCTGGCCAGGGCGTTGAAGAGAAAGTTTTTTTCCACCTTCTGCACGGCCAGGTCGCGGATCTGCTTTTTGAGCCTTTTTAACTCTTCACAGTTGACGGGGACATGCTCGATCATCTCTTCGAACTCGCCGGACTCGCGCAACAGCGGCAATTCTTTTAACGTAATCCTCTCTTTTTCACAGAGAATGACCGCTCTTTCGATGGTGTTTTTCAACTGCCGCACGTTTCCCGGCCAGTTGTACTCCGTCATGCGGCTGACGGCGGCATCGTCAAATCCGTCGATGGTTTTTCCCATGTTCCGGCTGTACTGCTTCAGAAAATAGTAGGCGATGGGCAGGATATCCGATTTTCTCTCCCGGAGCGGAGGGATATGAATGGGGTAGACAAAGATGCGGTAATAAAAATCCTCCCGGAACTGGCCGGCGGCCACCATCTCTTCCAGGTTTTTATTGGTGGCGAAAATCAGGCGGATATCCACTTTCCGGATGGCCGTGCCGCCCAGGGGCAGAAACTCCCGGGTCTCCAGAAACCGCAGGAGCTTGCCCTGAACCTCCAGGCTGATGTTGCTGATCTCGTCCAGAAAAACCGTTCCCTGGTGGGCCAGCTGGAAGATACCGGTCTTTTCCTTGTGCGCCCCGGTAAAGGCGCCCTTCACATGCCCGAACAACTCACTTTCCAGGAAGTTGTCCTTCAGGGTGCCGCAGTCCACGGCAAAGAAGATCTTGTCATGGCGGTTGCTGTTGGCATGAACGGCGCGGGCGATCAGTTCCTTGCCGGTCCCGCTTTCTCCGATGAGCAGTACCGTGGCATCGGTCGGGGCCACCTTGGCCACCATGCCGACGATTTTTTTTACCTTGTCGCTGCCGCCGATGAGCTGGTGCGATACGGCCCGCCTGGACTCCTTCTGCTCCATCAGTTCCCGGTTCTGGAGTTTCAGCCGCCGCTGGTCCAGGGCCTGGTTGACGACGGCACGAAGTTCCTGCGGGGTAAACGGTTTGGGCAGATAGTCGTACGCCCCCATTTTCATTACTTCCACGGCCGAGGAGACATTGGCGTAACCGGTCATGACGATCACGGCGGTGTCGGCATACCGCTCCTTGATCCGGCCGAGGACTTCCATGCCGCCCAGCCGGCTCATCTTCAGATCGGTGATGACCACATCAAAGGGCTTTTCCTCCATCAACCGGAGGGCGTCGTATCCGTTCAGCGCGGTTTCCACGACAGCGGGCAGCGGAGTCAGAATTTTGACGCAGTTTCCGCAGATGGACGGTTCGTCGTCAATGACCAGGATACGCGGCTGCTGATCAGTCGTCATTGACTTCCTCTTTATATATGGGCAGCCGGATCCGAAAGCAGGTCCCCTCCCCGGGCTTGCTGTCAAAAGTGATGGTGCCCCCGTGCTGTTCGATAATGCCGTGCGTGATGGCCAGCCCCAGACCGTTGCCGTCGCTGCGGGTGGTGAAGAAAGGCTCGAATACCTTGTCGGCGTTTTCCGGATCAATACCCTTGCCGGTATCCGTTACCGTCACCTCAACCGTGTCCTCATCCGGAAGAAATCGGGTGGACAGGCTGACGCGGCCTCCCGGAGGGGTCGCCTCGATCGCGTTCATCATAAGATTGATCAGGGCCTGCTGCATCTGATCCTTATCGATGTCCACCAAAGGCAGGTCTCCCGCCAGATCGGCCGTGACGGTGACGTCGTGAAAAGCGCCGTGCTTGCGGGTGAGGGTGTGGCTTTCACGGCCGACGTCATTGATGCTGCCGGCCGTCCGGGTGGTCGGTGTCTGCCGGGCGAACTCCAGGAGGCTCTTGACGATTTTCCGGCAGCGCAGGGCCTCTTTGGCAATGGTTTTAATCTCCTCGTAAATGGGGTTGTCCGGTTCCATTTCTTCCTGGATCAGCATGGCGGAGGTCAGGATAGTGGTCAGGGGGTTGTTGATTTCATGGGCCACGCCGGCGGACAGGCGGCCGATGGAAGCCATCTTTTCCTGCTGCATCATCGAGTTCTGCAGCCGCAGATCCCTGGTGATGTCCTTGGCGATTTCAATGACGCCGACGATCCTGTCGCCTTCGAATAGCGGATATCCGGAAATGGAGTGGTAGAACTGGTTGCCGTGATCGTCCTGGTGGATGTGGGTTGTCTGGGACGGGCGGCCGTCCTCCAGGACCTGCTTGAGCGGGCAGGGGTGGAGGTCCCCGCTGCAGGGAAAACTCTGGTTATGGGTAATTTCATAGCAGTGACGGCCGATGACCGCTTCGCGGTCTTTCCCGAACCGCTTCAGCAGGGCGGCGTTGACGTCCTGGATGACATAATCCGGGGAGATGATCATCATCTCTTCCTGGATCATCTTGTTGCTCATGACAAAATTGAGCGCTTTGGCTTCCTGAAGTTCCTGCTTGATTCCTTCATGCAGGGCGGTGACATGGGATAACTCCCAGAAAAGGCGGGCGGTGGTGTGACAGAGCGCCCCGGTATTCGGTTTCTTCCTGGACAGTATGTCATTATAAATATCCATGCTGTCGCTTAATTCAATGATCAGTTCGATCCCGGGATGGTCAAAGAAATCACTGTAATCGCAGGTGACAAAAAGGCCTCTTTCTCCGGCCCTGACCATGGCGGGGGCATTGGGGTCCGGGTCCGCCACCGCGATGATTACCGGATCGATTTCCTTAAAGGAATGCCGTTCCATGAGTTCCATGAGTTCCAGGCTCTGGCTGCCTCCGCCGACCACCGCGATTTTCATGTCGTTTCCCCTGAACAAAGGATGAGTGGAATATGCGTTGATTATTTATAGAAAAAAAAGTGAAGTCAACGGATAAAACGTAAAATCAGGGATTTGTTGAAAGGCCTATCCGCGGGTCGGGCGACGGGAAGGGAATCCGGCGGTTTTCTGGTAATCGGCCAGCGCCAGATAAAAGGCGCCGGCGGCCAGCTCGGCGCAATGAAAATGGTCCTGCGGCAGAGTGGCCAGATATTCGGCGATCTGCTCCGGAGTGATTCCCCAGGCTTCCTCCACGGTCTTATGCTCAGCCAGGACCGTGATGGTGTTGGCACAGGCATTGGTGTGCAGGCAGCCGTTCAGGTCGTAAACAACCGACGTGATCCGGTTGTGCTTAACTTCCAGAAAGAACTCGACGGAGTCTCCGCAATCGCCTTTTTTCAGGCCGTATCCGTCGGCTTTTTCCAGCCGTCCCCGTTTGGAAGCGCCCAGCGCCATTTCCAGGAATTGATTGGAGTGGTCTTTCCAGAAATTAAAGGGCTCTTTTTCTGAACCGTCGGTCATCGGATAACTCCCTATATGCTTTTGGGGGGCAATCATAAACATCGCCTGACCGCCTGTCAAACGGCAATCCGGTCGGCAATCCGGTCGGTATCATGGAAACTGCTATTCAATAAGGTGTTATACCCTCTTTTCACGGTAGGAAACGGCCGGAAATGATGAGTAAATATCAAATATAATCAACCAATTGTTTTTTTGAAGCGAGAATGCCTGATACAGGCAAAATATTTTACAAAAAAGGTTGATAATTACTATTGTCAAATATAAGATCAACCTTTTGAAAAACAGCACCGGGATTATGTAAGGTGGAATAACCTGTAATCCATAGCTACAGGAGAACGTTCATGGGCAATAATGTTATCGGCTCCGTTCTGGTCACAGGGGGGGGGATCGCCGGCATGCAGGCCGCTCTGGATCTGGCCAATTCCGGTTATTATGTGTATCTGCTGGAGAAAAGTCCTTCGGTCGGCGGCGTCATGGCGCAACTGGACAAGACTTTCCCCACCAATGACTGTGCCATGTGAGTGATCTCACCCAAACTGGTCGAGGTCGGCCGGCACCTGAACATCGAGATCATCACTTACGCGGATCTGGAATCCGTCGAAGGCTCGGCGGGTAATTTCAAGGTTAAAATCAGAAAGCGGGCGCGCAGTATCCGGATGGATCGGTGTACCGGATGCGGTGCCTGTGTGGAGAACTGCCCTGTTCTGTACACGCCGGTATCGGCTAATTCTTAACGAGGACAGCATGAAGGTGTTTACCTTTGATTTCAGCTTTAAGAAATAAAAGGGAAGAAAGGGTTTATCCCCATGAGTGAAAAAGAGACAGTCCGTATCGACTGGGCCGAAGTAGACAACATTATTTCCAAATACCGGGGAGACAAAGAGGCCTTGTTGATGGTCATGCAGGATATCAGCGAGCTGTATAATTATGTTCCGGTTGAAGTTATCCCCGTTCTGGTTGAAAAACTTGGCGTCAAGGAAAGCCTTGTTTATAGCGTAGCGACTTTCTACAAGACAATATCTCTCAAACCTCGTGGAAAATATATTGTCAGCGTTTGTACCGGTACGGCATGTCATGTCCGGGGCGCGGAAAAGATCAAGGACGCGCTGAAGGACAAACTGGATATCGTGGAAGGGCAGACGACCCAAGACAGGCTTTTTACGCTGGAATCCGTCCGCTGTATCGGGTGCTGCGCATCAGGCCCTGTCATTACCGTCAACAAAGAGATGTATGGCGGTTTAGATCGTTCCAGTGTCATAGAAACAATCGAGCAGTACAAAAAACAGCATGCCTCTTAGTGACAAGAGGCAACGGAGGCGATTACAGACCATGGCGAAGTTAAAGAGCAGAGATGAACTGGAGAAGTTAAGAAGCTCGCTTCAAGGTGAAAGACAGAGCGGTAAGAAAAAGCTGGTTTCGCTTTGCGCTGGTTCGGGATGTGCGGCCTATGGAACGGCAAAGGTCCATAAAGCTTTTGTCGACGAGATCGCAAAGGCCGGTTTGCAGGATGAGGTTGAGATCAAACTTTCCGGTTGCCATGGGTTCTGCGAGAAGGGACCAATTGTGGTGATCCATCCGGAAGGCATCTTCTATCCCAAGGTCAAGGAAGAGAATATCCCGGACATTGTCGAGAAAACGATTAAAAACGGGGAACTGGTTGATGCCCTGATTTATAAGGATCCGGTCTCTAAGCAGAAGATTACCATTGAGCATGATATCCCTTTCTATAAATTTCAGGAACGGTTGATTTTCGGCAACAACGGCATGATCGACCCCACCAGTATTGAAGATTATATCGCGACCGGAGGCTACCGGGGTCTGGCCAAAGCCCTTTTTGATTTTGAGCCAAAAGGGATCATTGAGGAAGTCGTCAAGTCCGGGCTGCGGGGACGGGGCGGCGGCGGGTTCCCGACCGGTATTAAATGGAAAACATGCGCCAAGCATCATGGCGATCGTTATGTAATTTGTAATGCCGATGAAGGCGATCCCGGTGCTTATATGGACCGCAGTCTTCTTGAAGGCAATCCGCACAGTGTTCTGGAAGGCATGATCATCGGGGCAAAGGGTATTGGCTCATCGGCGGGATACGTTTATGTCCGGCACGAATATCCGCTGGCGGTAACGAACCTTACCATTGCCATCGAGAAGGCCAGGGAACTCGGCCTCCTCGGGAAGAACATCCTGGGCTCGGGATTTGATTTCGATGTTTCCATCAGTCGCGGTGGCGGCGCCTTTGTATGCGGGGAATCAACGGCCCTGATGGCTTCGCTGGAAGGCAAGCCGGGGAGGCCCAGGGCCAAATACGTGCATACAGTTGAGAAGGGCTTCAGAGAGAGCCCATCCTGTCTGAATAACGTTGAGACATGGGCCAATGTTCCGCTTATCATCGAGAAGGGGGCTGACTGGTACGCCTCCATCGGTACGGCCAAGAGCAAGGGCACCAAGATTTTTTCTCTGGTGGGAAAAGTGGTTAACACCGGTCTGGTTGAAGTGCCCATGGGTACCTCATTGCGGAAGATTCTTTACGATATCGGCGGCGGAATTCCCAAGAAGAAAAAGTTCAAGGCGGTTCAGACCGGTGGGCCTTCCGGCGGTTGCATACCGGAACAGTTCCTGGACATGGGGGTCGATTTTGACGAGCTGACTAAAATAGGCTCCATCATGGGCTCCGGCGGCATGATCGTCATGGATCAGGACACCTGCATGGTGGACGTGGCCCGCTATTTTCTGGATTTTCTCAAAGAAGAGTCCTGCGGCCAATGCAACCCCTGCCGGGAAGGCATCAAGCAGATGCTCAATATCCTGACCGACATCTGCGCCGGCAACGGGAAAGAGGGCGATGTCGAACTGCTGGAGGAGTTGGGGGCCATGGTCCAGAAATTTTCCTTATGCGGACTGGGGACATCGGCGCCGAACCCCGTTCTGACGACGATTCATTATTTCCGGGATGAGTATGAAGCCCATATCCGGGATAAAAAATGTCCGGCCGGCGTGTGCAAGCCGCTGTTCCATTATGAAATCGACGCGGACGCCTGCACCGGATGCACTACCTGCGCCAAAAAATGCCCCCAGGCGGCGATTACCGGCGAGAAAAAGAAACCGCACCAGCTTGATCAGAGCAAGTGCATCAAGTGCGGAATCTGTTACGAGGCCTGCAAGTTTGACGCTATTGTCATTCGATAGTGACACGATTCAGGACAAGGATATTATAAGGTTACGGGTATGATTAAGTTTAAGCTGAACGGCAAAGAAGTCCAGGCGGAAGAAGGTCAGTATATACTTCAGGTGGCGGAAAAGTACGGGGTGGAAATCCCGACCATGTGTCACCATAAGGCGCTGACGCCGGCGGGGATGTGCCGGCTTTGTACCGTTGAACTGTTTGACGGTCGGCGGACCAAGTTCGTCACGGCCTGCAACTATCCGGTCTGGGAAGGCATGGAAGTGCGGACCGACACGGAATCCGTTCATCAGGGCAGAAAGCTGATCGTGGAAATGCTTTATGCCCGGTGTCCCGAGGTCCCCATACTGAAAAAACTGGCCGGGCAGTACGGCATTGAAAAGCCGCGTTTTAAACTGGAGAACGATGATTGCATCCTGTGCGGTCTGTGCGTGCGTATGTGCGAAAAGATGGGCAACAGCGCCATCAGCCTGACCGGCCGCGGGGTCGAAATGAAGGTGGACACGCCCTTTCACGTCCAGACGGATATCTGCATGGCCTGCGGCGCCTGCGCTTTTGTCTGTCCCACCGGCCATATCACCATCGACAAGATCAAGGAGCGGATATCCACCCGGACGTCACGGCTGATTCCTTCGGAATACGACATGGGCCTGAAGGGCCGCAAGCCGATCTATGTGCCCTATGCCCAGGCCGTTCCCAACATGCCGGCCATCGACCGGGATGTGTGCATGCATTTCAAGACCGGCGGATGCCAGGTGTGCCAGGAGTTCTGCGGCGTGGACGCCATCGATCATGCCATGCAGGATGAGATTGTCGAACTGGACGTGGGCTCCATTATCCTGGCGCCCGGGTTCACCCCTTTTGATCCGACCCGGTTTGACAACTATAATTACGCCAAGCTCCCCAATGTCGTCACCTCCATGGAGTTTGAACGCATTCTTTCCGCCTCCGGCCCCATGGGCGGCCACCTGGTCAGGATATCCGACCATAAGGAGCCGAAAAAAATCGCCTGGTTCCAGTGCGTCGGCTCCAGGGATATGAACAAGTGTGATAATGCCTATTGCTCCTCGGTATGCTGCATGTACGCCATCAAGGAGGCCATGATCGCCAAGGAACACGCGCCTTACGACCTGGACTGCGCCATTTTCTTCATGGACATGCGGACCCATGGCAAGGAATTCGAACGATACTACAACAAGGCCCAGGCGGACGGCGTGCGCTTTGTCCGCAGCCGGGTGCATACGGTTAATACGGTTCCGGAATCCGATGACCTGGAAGTCCGTTATGTGACCGATGACGGCGAGATTAAAAACGAAGTGTTCGACATGATCGTTCTGTCCGTCGGCCTGGAGATTTCTAAAGAGACCCGGGAACTGGCGGAGCGGCTGGGGATTGAACTGACCCCGGGTAATTTCACCAGAACGTCGACCTTTACCCCCGTAGACACGTCAAAACCCGGCATTTTTGTATGCGGCGCCTTCCAGGGGCCCAAGGATATTCCCCAGGCGGTGGTGGATTCCAGTGCCGCCGCGGCCGCGGCCGGGGAAATTCTCAGCACGGCCCGCAACACCCGGACCAAATCCAAGGAGTCGGTCCCCCAGACCAACGTGGTGGGAGACCGGCCGAGAATCGGCGTGTTTGTCTGCCGGTGCGGCTCCAATATCGGCGGCGTGATCGACGTGCCCTCGGTGGCGGCCTATGCGGCGACACTTCCCTACGTGGAGTTTGCCACGGATAACATGTACTCGTGCAGCCAGGACGCGCAGTCGGGCCTGGCGGATCTGATCCGGGACAAGAACCTGAACCGCATTGTCGTGGCCGCCTGCACGCCCAAGACCCATGAGCCTCTGTTCCAGGAAACCCTGCTCGATGCCGGTCTGAACAAATACCTGTTTGAAATGACCAATATCCGTAATCATGACTCCTGGGTCCACAAGAACAATCCCCAGGTGGCCACCGAAAAGGCCAAGGACCTGGTCCGCATGGCGGTTTGCAAGGTGGCGCTGATGAAACCCCTCAAGGAAGCCCAGCTGGAGGTAAACCCGGTCGCCCTGGTGGTCGGCGGCGGCATCTCCGGCATGGTCACCGCCCGCAGTCTGTCCGGCCAGGGGTATGAGACCCACCTGGTGGAAAAGGAGGGCCGGCTCGGCGGCCAGGCGCTGAATCTTTACAAAACCATTCAGGATGAGGATATCCAGAAGAACCTGGCGGCCATGATCGACGACGTCAGGCGGGATGATAAAATCCACGTTCATCTGAATTCGAAGATCGTCAACGTCAACGGCTTTGTCGGCAACTTCGAAACGATGATCGAGGCGTCGGACAAGGGCCAGGAGACCATCAAGCACGGCGTGGCGATTCTGGCCACGGGCGGCGCCCCCCTCCAGACGGAAGAATACGGCCTCGGCCGGGACGATCGGATCGTCTCCACTTTCGGCCTGGATAAAAAACTGATGGATCACGATCCGTCCCTGAAAAAGATCGGAACGGCCGCTTTTATCCAGTGCGTCGGTTCCCGGGAACCCAACCGGCCTTACTGCAGCCGGGTCTGCTGCACCCACTCCATCCACAACGCCCTGGAACTGAAAAAGCTCAATCCGGACATGGGTGTTTATATCCTCTACCGGGATATCCGTACTTACGGCGAGCGCGAATATCTTTATAAGGAAGCCCGGAAAGCCGGCGTCATCTTCATCCGCTATTCCTTGGAAAACAAACCCCAGGTAACGGCGGACGATAAGATCCGTATCCGGGTGACCGATCATGTTCTCGGGCTGCCGGTCGAGATCGAGGCCGATCTGTTGACCCTGGCCACCGCCATCGTCCCCAGCGACAACGAGAAACTGGCCGGCTTCTTCAAGGTACCCCTCAATGACGACGGATTGTTCGTTGAAAAACACGCCAAGCTGGGGCCATCGGAGTTCGCCACCGACGGCGTTTATCTCTGCGGCCTGGCCCATTATCCCAAACCCATCGATGAATCCATTGCCCAGAGCAAGGCGGCGGCCTCGCGGGCGGTGACCCTGCTGTCGCAGAAGGTCGTTTTCGCTTCGGGGACCGTGGCCGAAGTCAACCCGGCCGTGTGCAGCGCCTGCGGCGTGTGCGTTTCCATCTGCCCCTACTCGGCGCCGTCGTTTATTCCGGCCGACGCCCGGTTCTTTGCCGGCAAGGCCCAGATCAATCCGGTGCTGTGCAAGGGGTGCGGACTCTGCGTCGCCTCCTGCCGTTCCGGCGCCATTGCCTTAAACGGGTTTGACAACGACCAGATTTTCGCTCAGATTTTCGCCTTGAAAGAGGCGGGTTAGTGATGATAGAAGAGAAACCAATTTTTTTAACATAAACGGAGAGACATAAATGGCTGACTGGGAACCGAAAATCGTAGCCTTCCTGTGTAACTGGTGCAGTTACGGCGCGGCCGATCTGGCCGGCGTCAGCAGGATGCAGTATCCCCCCAATATCCGGGTGGTCCGGCTGCCCTGCACCGGCCGCATGAGCCCCAAGTTCGCCCTGGCCGCTTTGCGGGAAGGTGCCGACGCCGTCTGGGTGTCGGGGTGACATCCGGGTGAATGCCATTACCTGGAAGGTAATTATTACGCGAGAAGAAAGTTTGCGCTGTTCAAGAACCTGATGGAATACATGGGGGTCGAACCCGGCCGGCTCCATTTCTCATGGATATCGTCGGCGGAATCCACCAAGTTCGTGAGGGTGGTCGAGGAAGTGACCGCGGAGGTCAAGAAAGTCGGCCCGAACACGCGTTACGCCAAGAAAGAGATCAAGGGAACGTGATATGCAGTCATATACTGAAAAAATAAGAGAGATCGCGAAAAAGCTCCTTGCCGAAAAGCGCGTCGACATGGTGGTCGGGTTTACCGGCGGTACCCTGCCGATGACATCCGTCCCCTTTTGCGCCCGGACCCCGGAGGAGGCGGAGACGCTTCATTATGACGGTTTCTGCGGCGCCAATCTGGCCAATTATCTGACGGATCGGAAGGAGAAGATCGGGATTGTGGCCAGGGGCTGCGAATCGAGAAGCGTGCTCAACCATATCGTGGAGAACAAAATCACCCGCGAGCAACTGGTGGTGATCGGCGTGCCCTGCACGGGAATGGTCGACCGGAAGAAGGTGGAAGCCCTTTACGATGGCGTGATTACAGAGGTGGCGGACCAGGGAGATACGTTGCTGGTCAGGGGAAGCGGCGGGGAGAAGAAGATCGACCGGGCGACCGTGGCGGACACGACCTGCGCGGTCTGCGTTCATCGCAATCCCGTCGTCCATGACGAGCTGGTCGGCGAGCCCGTCAAGGAACAGGACGGCGCCGTCCGTTATGAGATGGTCGAAGCCGTGGAAAAGATGTCTTCCGAGGAAAGATGGAACTTTTTTGAAGATATTTTTTCTTCCTGTATACGCTGTTATGCCTGCCGCAATGCCTGTCCCCTGTGCTATTGCCCGACCTGTTTCGTGGATGAGGCCAAACCTCAGTGGGTGGGCAAGGGCCAGGACGAAATCGATGTCCGTACCTTCCATTTTCTGAGGGCCTATCACTGCGCCGGAAGATGCGTGGACTGCGGCGCCTGCGTCCGGGCCTGTCCCATGAACATCAATGTCCGGCTGCTGACCAAGAAGCTGGAAAAGGACTGCCTGGAACTGTTCAACTGGGAATCCGGCATGACCACCGATAAGCGTCCCGCGCTGGACGGTTTTTCATCCAATGATCCCGGAGATTTTATCAAATAGGTATAGAGGACCCCATGGCGAAAACAATCAAGATAGACAAACAGAAATGGCGCGATGAGTTTGCCCGCGTGGCGGATAAGTACCGCGTGATCGCTCCTCAAATCCAGGACGGCGTCTGTGACTTCCGTCAACTGGAAAAAGGCGAAACGCCGGAGCTGAACTTTTCCAATACGCGGCTTTCTCCCAAGGCGGTGACGTTCCCGCAGACCGAGACCCTGTTCGAATACACCCTCGATCCGGCCGATCCGGATTGCAATATCATGAAATCGCCCGCGGGGGAACCGATGCCCACGGCGGTGGTGGGCATACGGCCCTGCGATGCCCGGGCCATGACCCTGGTGAAGCTGAACTTTGACACGCCCGATTATCAGGACCCTTACTGGCTCAAGCGGTATGAGGCGACTACCTTCGTGGGCCTGGCCTGTGACAATCCCTGCCCGACCTGCTTCTGCTCTTCGGTCGGCGGCGGTCCCTATGATGAAACCGGGCTGGACATGCTCCTGGCTGACCGCGGGGATTTTCTGCTGGCCAAATCCCTGACCCCCAAGGGTGACGAATTCCTGAAAACCGGCGGATGGGATGCCCCGGCCGGAGCGGCCGACGATCTGGCGGCGGCGGGGAAAGCCGCCGCGGAGAAGATCACCACCGCCGTCCCCACGGACAAACTGGCGGAGAAATCACTCCTGGATCTGTATAATGCGCCGTTCTGGTCATCCCTCGGGTTTTCCTGTATTAATTGCGGTACCTGCACCTTCCTCTGCCCCACCTGCTGGTGCTTTGACATCCAGGACGAGAATCACCGGAAAAAGGGCGTGCGGATGCGCAACTGGGACAGTTGCATGTTCCCCCTGTTCACGGTGCATACCACCGGTCACAACCCCCGGGGTGAGAAGATTCAGCGGGTCCGTCAGCGGTTTATGCACAAACTCAAATATTTTCTGGATAAATATCAGGCGGGTGTCATGTGTACCGGTTGCGGCCGCTGCGTTCGCAAGTGCCCGGTCAACATCGACATCCGCGCGGTCTGTAAAATGATGAACAGCTATGAAGCTTCCAATCAGCCGTCATGCAAGGCGTCATGACAAGAGGAGTAAGTATGCGCAATCCATATCTGCCTTATCCGGTTCGCATTGATGATATAAAAACAGAGACCGAAGACCGCAGCTTAAAGACGTTCAAATTCGTTTTCATCGATCCCGCGGACGAGGACAAGTTCGCCTACCAGGCGGGCCAGTTCGCCGAGCTGTCGGTCACCGGCAAGGGCGAAATTCCCATCGGCATCGCTTCTTCTCCGGTGGAAAAAGGGTTTGTGAAGTTCACGGTCAACCGGGCCGGCGTGGTGACGACCCACCTGCACAACATGCGCGTGGGAGATGTCATGGGCATCCGCGGGCCCCTGGGGAACAGCTATCCCTGGAAGATGCTGCAGGGGAAAAACGTCCTGATCGTCGGCGGCGGTTTTGCCTTTACCACGCTGCGCTCGTCCATCGTTTACATGCTCGATCCGGCCAACCGCAAGAATTACGGTAATATAGACGTGGTCTACGGCGCCCGCACCCCGGGCATGCTCCTGTATCTTGACGAACTGGCCGAGTGGGAGAAACGGAACGATATCAACATGCACATTACGGTGGACGGCACCAAGGATCCGAGCTGGAAATACCATGTCGGTTTCGTGCCGCCGGTGGTCGAGGAGTTCGCTCCCAAGGGCGGCCCGGACAGCTACGCCATTATCTGCGGTCCACCGGTCATGATCAAATTCACCCTGCCGGTTTTAGAAAAGCTGGGATACGGTCATGACAATATCATCATGTCCCTGGAAAACCGGATGAAATGCGGGATCGGCATGTGCGGCCGGTGCAATATCGGCAAAGAACTGGTATGCAAGGACGGGCCGGTGTTTACGCTGTCCGAGTTGAACCGGACCCCGAAAGAATATTAGCTTTTTCAGTAAGATATCCGGTTGATGATAAATAGCTTGACAAGCCGGAAAACGGACGTTATTGTAAAAAATTTGAAAAAGAAAGATTGTCATAACGATTCGAAGATAAAGAAGAATCAGGGATCGAGAGAGATCGGAACGGGCATATAAGAAACCATAAAGGAGGTTGACTCAAATGGCAACAATTGAATTCCAGGGCAAGACATTTAACGTGGATGAAGACGGTTTTATTGAATCCTATAAAGAATTCTGTGAAGAATGGGTTCAGTGGGTAAAGAAGGAAGAAGGCATTGAGGAACTGAACGAGGAACATCGTCAGGTCATCAAGATCCTTCAGGACTATTACGAGAAAAACGGCATCGCTCCCATGGTCCGTATTCTTTCCAAGCTCACCGGTTTCAAACTGAAACACATCTATGAGCTGTTCCCCTCAGGACCGGGCAAGGGAGCCTGCAAAATGGCCGGACTGCCCAAGCCGACCGGTTGCGTGTAACCGCTCGTTGTTTTTTGGTTATTGATTGATAAAAAAGCCCTGATAGGATCAGGGCTTTTTTGTTTTGGGGGGATAATGGAGCTTGACGCCGTCGACAAGCGGATTATAAATTCGATCCAGTCGGATTTCCCGATAGACAAAGAGCCGTTTAAAAAGATTGCCGGGGATTTGGGGATAACCGAAGAGGAGGTGCTGACCCGGGTGAGGGTGTTAAAGGACGCCGGCATCATCCGGCGGATCGGCGGGAATTTTGCCCCGGACAAGCTCGGGTATGTCAGCACCCTGTGCGCGGCCCGGGTGCCGGCGGAAAAGCTGGATGCCTTTGCCGAAGCGGTCAATACCTATTCCGGGGTCACTCACAATTATGTCCGGGATGACGACGTTAACGTCTGGTTCACGTTTATCGCGCCTTCCATGGACCGGATCGAAGAGAGCCTGGCGGAGATCCGGCGCCGGACCGGGGTGGCCGAGATCATGAGCCTTCCCGCCACCAGGGTGTTTAAGATCAAGGCGGAGTTCGTCCTTTGACGGCTGGGGTATGTTATGAAAGACATGCGCGTGGCGATGGTCACCTGCCGCTGTCCGGCCGGTGACTTCCGCCGCAATCTTGACAACACCGTTTCCTGGACCCTTCAGGCCAAATCCGCCGGAGCGGCCATGGTCTGCTTTCCGGAGTTGAATATTTCCGGGTATGGACTCCGTTTCGGCGACTACCGCAAAGTGGCGGAACATTTTCCGGATATCACCGCTGAACTGTCCGGCCTGGCCCAACGGGAGAACATGACGGTTCTGGCCGGCACCGTCCGGCAGGATAAAACCAGCGATCTGCTTCTGCCCTGCCATGTGACGGCCTTTGCCCACGGCGGCATCGAAATTTACGACAAGCTGCATATCGCGCCGCCGGAAACTTTTTCCTTTGTGCCCGGCAATTCGGTTCCGCTTTTCGGGGACCAGCGGTTCCGGTTCGGCATTCAACTCTGTTATGACGCCCATTTCCCGGAATTATCCACCCGCATGGCCTTGATGGGCGCCGACGCGATTTTTTTCCCCCATGCTTCCCCGCGGGGCGCCACCTCCCAGGAGAAGTTTGACTCCTGGATGCGTCATCTCACGGCCCGGGCCTATGACAACGGTCTGTTCGTGGCGGCCTGCAACCAGTCGGGCGACAATGGCGTCGGGCTGGCGTTCCAGGGGGTGGCCCTGGTCATCGGGCCGGACGGAAAGATAATGGACAGTCTGCTGGGGCCGGACCAGATGCTGGTGGTCGACCTTCCGGCCGCCGACCTTGCCAACGTCCGCGATCACCGCATGCGCTATTTCCTTCCCAACCGCCGGCCGGACATCTACGGCACGGATTGATCCGGATATTCCACGTTCATCAGAAACAACCCCTGGGGAGGGGCGGTAGCGCCGGCCAGGGACCGGTCCCGGGCGGCAAGGATTCTTCCCATGTCATCAGGGGTGAGTTTATTCAGGCCGATCTCCGCCAGCGTTCCCACGATATTTCTGACCATGTGTTTTAAAAACCCGTTGGCCGTGATGTCAAAATAAAGATGGCCGTCCGGGGCGTCATGAAGAATCGCGGCCATTACATTTCTGACGGAGCTGCCCTGGGGGCTGCCGGCGCCTTCAAACGAGGTGAAGTCGTGTTCGCCGGTGATGTGGGGAAGGGCTTGCCGCATGGCCGCAATATCCAGTTGCCGGCGGATGTGCCAGACGTACTGGCGGCCGATGGCCGGGGGAAGAAGGCGGTTTAAGATCCGGTACTGGTAGGTCTTGCGTTGGGCGTCAAACCGGGCGTGGAATTCGTCCGGGGCGTACTGGCAGTCGCGGATGACGATGTCGTCGTCCAGCAGGCTGTTCAGGCCCTGCTGGAAATTGTCCGGCGTCAGGCGGGTGTCGCACCGGAAGCTGGCCGTCTGGGCCAGGGCATGGACCCCGGCGTCGGTTCGGCCGGAGCCGGTCACCGACACCTGCTGCCGGGTCATGGTCAGGAGGGCGGCTTCGATTTCTCCCTGGATGGTGCGGTCGGTGGCCTGCCGCTGCCAGCCGTGATAATGGGTGCCGTCGTATTCGATGATGAGTTTGAAGGTTCGGAGCATATTGCGTTTATTTCTATTATTGATCAGGGTTGAACATAGGGTTGAGAATGTGGTCTCCCGGAGAGCCGTGCTTATGCGCGCCACGACCCTTTTGGGGGCCGGACAAATCCATCTGCTGAATTTCTCGAACTCGGGCTGTCCGGAATCACCGGAATCCACTACCTGGCACCCTCAGACAGCGAGAAATTCTTAACGCAGCTGGATTTATCCGGCTCTTCCCCAACGGCTCGAGCGGCGCTCATCAGCACGACTCTCCGGGAGGTCATTATGCTTAGGGATGCAGAGCGAACAATCGCAGTGCATCCGCTCATTCCAATTCTATAATAATCGTTTGTAATTAACGAAAAAAATGGCAAAATGCAAACTGGGGACACAAACGAGCACGCGACCTAATATATCAATGCTGGCCTATCAATAATGAAGATATATCAGATAATGTTATTTGTTCTTACATTGATGACTAGCTGTACGCCAATCAGAAACCATGACAGCGTCAGGACTTTCACTCCAGGGAACTTGGCGCTTATTCAGTCAACGCCTGCGCCAATCCGATCTATGCCGGATTTCGGTTCGCCTGTCATCGGCTCTGCGTCTGTTGATGATCATGTTACTGTACTGGCTGTGCAGGAGAATTGGGTAAGCGTGCGCAGGCAAAATATTGAAGGGTGGATACACGAATATGCCTTTATGGATTACGCAAGGCGTTCAGCACAAGAGCAGCAGCCCATCATTTCTCCGCAGCTTTCCCCATCAGAGGAATTCGAGCAGAATGTGAATATTGTTGTTGATTATTTAACAAACAACCCCAGTTGGTAATAATATAATCAGAATGACCAGGGCAATTTATCGGATGCTCTTAGCGCCGATGACCGCAAACGTTAAACAAATCAGGCCAACATGACCTACCACCTCAAATTTTCAACGCATCTTTCGGCCACGCCGGAAAAGGTATGGACGTGGATGACATCCTTTGGCGGGATCTCAAAGGAGATGGCGCCGTATATGCGCATGTCGGCGCCGCCGGGCGTCACGGATTTGACGTCTATTGTTGTTACCCCGGGCAAGCGACTTTTTCGAAGCTGGATCCTGCTTTTCGGCGTCATCCCGTTCGACTTTTCCGACCTGACGCTGGAAAGCCTGGAGCCCGGCGTCGGCCTGGTGGAACAGTCCCCCATGGGCTCGATGCGCCTGTGGCGGCATGTCCGCCGCATTGAGGCCGCTTCCGCCGGGTGCATCCTCACCGACGAACTGACCTTTGAGCCGCGTTTTGCCGGCCGGCTGACGAACAGGATCATCAAGGCGTTTTTTCGGCACCGCCACCGCATGCTGGCACGGTATCTGGGAAGTGTCGCCTGAGTTGCCATGTTGGTGTTAATTGGGGGCCGTCATTTGTTCTGGCCATCCGGCCGATCAAAATAAGAGGCTTTCTGGCTGCCGTGTCTGGTTATTGACAGAGGGAAAAAGTGATGTATAATGATGATGTATACATCAATGGAGATGAAATATGATTCGCACTCAAATATATCTTACCGATCGCCAGCGTGCGGAACTGGCCGCCATTTCAAAAGCTCTGGGGAAAAAGCAGAGCGAGCTTATCCGGGAGGCTGTTGACAGCCTCATCCATCAGGCAAGTCCTGACCGGCGGCAAAGCGTATTGAGGGAGGCAGCCGGAATCTGGAAGGATAGAAAGGATCTTCCCGACTTCAAGACAATCCGGAAGGAATGGGACAGGCATAAATAATGGCGGCAATTTTTCTTCCCGACACGGATGTGCTGGTGGATTTCTTTCGGGGTTACAGTAAGGCAGAGTCTTTTGTTACCGCCCATTCTTCCCGGATTGTTCTTTCGGCCGTCGTTGTCGCCGAGTTGTATGCCGGAGTGAAAAGGGAGCAGGAACAAGCGGTGTTGGAACAATTTGTCTCCCTTTTTCCCGTTATCCCGGTAAACGCCGAGATTGCCCGGAGGGGAGGCCTCTATAAGCGTGAGTATGGCCGCTCTCACGGGGTCGGACTGGCCGACGCGATCATAGCTGCTACCTGCGAGGTGGAGAAATCCGCACTGAAAACACTTAATATCAAAAATTACCCCATGATCAAGGGGTTAACACCGGTTTATGTAAAGTAGGATAAGTTTCTGCCATGGATATCCGACAGATCAAATTAAGCCGCATGGACACGTTCTGCTACCTGGTCGGGGACGAGGCCGTCAAAACCTGTGCCCTGATCGATCCGGCCTTTGACACCGACAAGATTGTCCGGATGGTGAAGGCCGCGGGCTACACGGTGGCCTGTGTCATCAACACCCATGGGCACGCCGACCATTGCGCCGGCAACGCCGCCGTCATCAAGGCCACCGGCGCCAAACTGATGATTCATGAAAATGACGCCGACCGGCTCAAAGGGGTAGTCAGCGGTGTTTTCTCCGCGGCCCTGGGCGGCCGGCCGTCACCCCGGCCGGACAAGCTGCTGCGGCATAAGGACGACATCGCCGTCGGCGGCATCAAGCTGACCGCTCTGCACACGCCCGGCCATACACCGGGCGGCATCTGCCTGTACACCCCCGGTCATGTTTTCACGGGCGACACGCTCTTTGTGGGCGCCGTGGGCCGGACCGACATGCCCGGCGGTTCGACCCGGACCCTGCTGGCGTCCATCAAAGACCAGATTTACACGCTTCCCGGTGACACCATTGTCTGGCCCGGCCACGACTATGGCGAGACGCCTTCCTCGACCGTGGCCAGGGAAAGAGCGACCAATCCTTTTACCCTGTAAAAATAGAAAAACCGGCCAGCAACTGACCGGTTTTTTATTGTGAGACTATTTAGTGTGGCGCGCCCGGCAGGATTCGAACCTGCGATCTCCAGCTCCGGAGGCTGACGCCCTATCCCCTGGGCTACGGGCGCACAGGCACATATTTACCAGTTTCCCCGATCATGTCAACACCAAATTCCACCCCGAAGCTTTTTGGCCAAGTGAATTTTGCGTCCAGCAACAGCAAGGATGAGGAAAGAAAGGCGGTAAAATAAAATCCGGCCGCAACGGCGGATCAGATCAGAAACATTTCTCCGGAGGCGGCCTTCGGGGTTTCGCCACGGATGATGCCCATTTTCGTCAAGGCGTGCCTGGCCTCGCCGGCCACGTACAGTGACCCGGAGATGCATATGGCGTCGGCCGGGGACGCTTTGTCGACCGCCTGGCGCACGGCTTCCTCCACGGACCCGGCGATTTCAAACCGGCGCTTCATGGGGCGGACGATCCGGGCCAGGACCTGGGGTTCGATGGCGCGCCCGATTTTTGCCCGGGTCAGGATGACGCTGTCGCTTAAGGGCACCAGTTTTTTGAGCATGGCCTCATAGGGCTTGTCGTCCAGGATGCCGATGACCAGCAGGATTTTCTTCCCGGCCAGCTCCGCGGACGTGGACAGGTACCGGGACAGGATTCCGGCCCCGGCCAGGTTGTGGGCGCCGTCAATGATGACCAGGGGATTGTTGGAAACGATTTCCAGTCTGGCCGGCCATCTGACTTCCAGCAACCCCTGGCGGATGCTTTCTTCGGGGATGGACAGGCGGCCGCGGGAGTTCAGCACCTCGCAGGCAGCCACGGCCAGGGCGGCGTTGCTGGTCTGGTGCGCGCCGGGGAGGCGGGTACTCAAGTTCTTGATCTTCATAGCCGGACCGGAATAGGAGAAGTCCCCGGAACGGTGTCGCCTGACCGTAAACTGTTCGCCCAGCCGGAAACAGTCCGCTTTCTTTTCCTTCGCCGTCTGCCGGATGACGGCTATGGCCGATTCCTGGCGGACGGCGGTGATCAGGGGCACCCGGGGCTTGATGATGCCGGCTTTTTCACCGGCGATGGCGGCCAGGGTCTTCCCCAGGTAAGCCTGGTGCTCCAGGGAAATATTGGTGATGATGGAAAGAATCGGCGTCAACACGTTGGTGGCGTCATAGCGGCCGCCCATGCCGGTCTCAATCACCGCTACGTCGACCTTTTGCCGGGCAAATTCATAAAAGGCCATGGCGGTGGTGTATTCAAAAAAAGTCGGCGGCCGTTTCCTTCCGTGTTTGTCTTTAACCGCTTTATAGGCGGCGGCGACCCGGCTGTCGCTGATCTCGCGACCGTTGATTTTAATGCGTTCGTTGAAGCGGATCAGATGGGGGGAGGTGTATAGCCCCACCTTGTATCCCGCCCGCGACAGAATCGTCGTCAGCATGGAAGCGGTGGAACCTTTGCCGTTGCTGCCGGCGATGTGGATGGCGGGGTATTGGCGCTGGGGATGACCCAGGGCCGCCAGAATGGCGCGGATGGTGGCCAGTTCCAGCCTGATGCCGAACCGCCGGAGCTGGAACATCTCTTCCAGGCAGCGGTCATAGGGGGTTTTTCTGCTCATGGCTTTTTCCAATAAAAAACCCGGCCATAAGGTAATGACCGGGTTTTTAAACAATAAATCCTGCTGTGAAACAATTACCGGTAGCGGCGTCGTTTGACTTCGGCGATGCGCTGCCGTCGCATGGCTTCACGCTCTTTGCGTCGCTTGAACTCGCTCGGTTTTTCATAGGTTTTTCTGAGTCTCAACCGTTTGAACAGGCCGTCGTTCTGAATCTTCTTCTTCAGAATTTTCATGGCCTTTTCCAAGTCGTTGTCAATGACGCGGACTTCAATCTCTTTCAAATTGCCTCACCCTTTCTATCCTTCAAAATCTTTCTGATTCCGAAGGTTTGTATTTGTCAGGCTTCAATAAGCCTGTTCAAGCCGGTGATACTATCAGATTAAAACGGTTTAGCAAGAAAAATTTTACAGGGCACCGCTGATTTTTAACGATGCCCTGTAACATAATGTTGTTTATAATTATTTTAAAATATTACAACTTCGAAACCAGCTCGTCGGTCACGGTTTTCACATCCGGTTTGCCGTCTAAGGGGATGTATTTCATGCCCTTGCTTTTGGCGGCCAGGTCTTTGAAATAATAAGCGGCGGCCAGGGTCCCGGTGTTGGTGTCGTAATAAATGTCATGGCGCTTGCTGATGGCGGCTTCATCCTGATCGTCGCTGCGGGTCTTCAGATCGCCGCCGCAGACGCGGCATTTGTCGCCGTTGGGCTTGATGGCGTCGATGAAAATATTGTTGGGATGGTTGTTGTCGTTGACGCACAACCGGCGGCCCATGATTCTGTCTTTGGCGATCTGCCGGTCCAGGACGATTTCCACCACGATATCCAGGTTCAGTCCCTTGGCCTTCAGGGCTTCATCCAGTTTGACCGCCTGGACCTTGTTCCGGGGGAAGCCGTCCAGCAGCCAGCCCTTTTTGCAGTCCGGTTCCTGCAGGCGGTCGAGGATCATGGGGATGGTGATTTCGTCCGGGACCAGATCGCCGCGGTCGATATAGCCTTTGGCTTCTTTCCCCAGGGCGGTGCCCTTGGAGATGTTATCCCGGAAAATAGCACCGGATTCAATGTGAGGCAGGTCGTACTTCTTCTTCAGAATGGCGCCCTGGGTGCCTTTACCGCTTCCGTTGGGACCGAAAAACAGAACGTTCATTTCTTTCTCCTTATATGATTTTGTTGACAGGTTCGAGTCCTTCACTTGCCGATGGCAAAAAAATTCATTTATAAAAATATGGCCTTGTTTGTCAAGCCCCAAATAATCATTTTCCGAATATTTCATGCGGAAATTGCTTGACACGGCCGATTTTTATTTTATATACAGGAAACGAACATAATCGTTGCCCGCCTTTTGATGAACACCCAGGCACCGTTTTTTTAAGCAGGCTTTTAAGCAGGTTTTTCAAATTTTCGCAGGACAATCAATAGTCAGGTTTTTATTTCAGGTAAATTGATGTAACCACCTCAGGCGTCTCGGACATTGTCGCGCGGACGGTCATATCAGGAATATCCAGTCGCCGGACACGGCCACCCTGTTACCGGCATAACATACCACATCAATCAGCAAAGGTGATCACCGTATGAATTTATCGGAATTGAAAAAGAAAAAGATGGAGGAGTTGAAAACCATCGCCCACGAGCTGAATATCGACTATGCGGGCCTGAAAAAGCAGGAGCTGATTTTTGCCATCCTTCAGCATGAAGCGGAAAACAACGGCTATATTTTCGGCGAAAGCACGCTGGAAGTGCTGTCCGACGGCTTCGGTTTCTTACGATCCCCGGACTACAGCTACCTGCCGGGCCTGGATGATATTTATGTCTCCCCGTCGCAGATCCGTCGGTTTAATCTCAGAACGGGCGATATCGTTTCCGGCCAGATCCGACAGCCCAAGGAAAACGAGCGGTATTTTGCCCTGCTGAAAGTGGAAGCCATCAACCACGAAGACCCGGAGGTCGCCCGGGAGAAAACGTTCTTTGACAACCTGACGCCGCTTTTCCCCAACCAGAAGATCATGCTGGAGCGGGAGTCGGACAATTATTCCATGCGCATCATGGACCTGCTGACGCCCATTGGTTTCGGCCAGCGGGGGCTGATCGTTTCCCCTCCCCGGGCCGGCAAAACCATGCTGCTTCAGAATATCGCCAACAGCATCATCGCCAGCCACAAGAAGGTGGTCCCCTTTGTTCTGCTCATCGATGAACGGCCGGAGGAAGTGACCGACATGCAGCGTTCCGTCAACGCCGAGGTAATCAGTTCCACCTTCGACGAGCCGGCCGAACGGCATGTCCAGGTGGCGGAAATGGTCATTGAAAAAGCCAAACGCCAGGTGGAGCACAAGAAGGACGTGGTGATTCTCCTGGACAGCATCACCCGTCTGGCCCGGGCCTACAACTCGGTGGTGCCGTCCAGCGGCAAGGTCCTCTCCGGCGGCGTGGATTCCAACGCCCTGCATCGTCCCAAACGGTTTTTCGGCGCCGCTCGCAATATAGAGGAAGGCGGCAGCCTGACCATCCTTGCCACGGCCCTGATCGATACCGGCAGCCGCATGGACGAGGTTATTTTTGAGGAGTTCAAGGGAACCGGCAACATGGAGATCCATCTGGACAGAAAGCTGTCTGACCGGAGGGTGTATCCGGCCATCGACATCAACCGGTCGGGTACCCGTAAAGAAGAGTTGCTGGTGGACAGGAGTGTGCTCAACCGGGTCTGGGTGCTGCGGAAATTACTGGCTTCTTTAAATTCTGTGGATGGGATGGAATTTTTGCTTGATAAAATGAGCAGCACAAAGGATAATAAAGAATTTTTACAGGCCATGAATTCTTAGCGTCAAAAATACGACGGATTCAGGGCCTGACAATACAGACAGTGATAAGGGAGGAAGAAAAATGAAGACCGATATTCATCCGAAATTTTTTGAAGCCAGCGCCAGGTGCGTTTGCGGCAATGAATTCACGGTCGGTTCCACCAAGGAAACGATAAAGGTTGAAATCTGCTCCAAGTGCCATCCTTTTTTTACGGGCAAGCAGAAACTGGTGGATACCGCCGGAAGAATCGAGCGGTTCCGCCGGAAATACGCCAAATTCGAGGATCAGAAAAAGCAGCAGTAGTCGCCCGGGCCGAACAGTTAATAGCCGTTTTTGACGGCGGTTAAAAAGACAGCGGATGTTTGATAAGCTACAAGAGGTCGAAGGCCGTTTCTCCGAGTTGGAAACCCTCATGTCCGATCCGGGTGTTTACCAGAACAGGGCGACCTATCTGCGTTACAGCCAGGAGCACTCGGAACTGTCAAAAATTGTTGAAGTCTACCGCAAGTACAAAAAGACAAAAGAAGACCTGGAACAGAGCCGCGATCTGCTGAACGACCGGGACGTCGCCATAAAGGAACTGGCCAAACAGGAGGTCGAGATGCTGACCTCCCGGCTGGACCTGCTCGAGACTGAACTCAAGACCCAGCTCACCCCCAAAGACCCCAACGATTCCAAGAACGTCCTCATCGAAATCCGGGCCGGCACCGGCGGCGAAGAGGCGGCCCTTTTCGTTCATGACCTTTTCCGCATGTACTGGCGGTTTATTGAAAACAAGGGCTGGAAAGCCGAAATCATGGACAGCCATGAAACCGGTTCCGGCGGTTTCAAGGAAATCGTTTTCATGGTGTACGGCCAGGGCGCTTACAGTTGTTTTAAATACGAAAGCGGGACCCACCGGGTGCAGCGGGTCCCGGAAACCGAAGCCCAGGGCCGGATTCATACCTCGGCGGTGACGGTGGCGGTGCTGCCGGAAGCCGAAGAAGTGGAAGTCGACATCAATCCGGCCGACATCCGCACGGATATTTACCGGTCCAGCGGCCCGGGCGGCCAATCGGTCAACACCGCCGATTCCGCCGTCCGCCTGGTGCACCTGCCCACCGGTATCGTGGTGACCTGCCAGGAAGAAAGGTCCCAGTTGAAGAACAAGAACAAGGCCATGAAGGTTCTGCGCGCCCGTATTCTGGACCGCATGATCCAGGAGCAGAATGCCAAACGGGATGAAGATAGAAAGGAGCAGGTCGGCAGCGGCGACCGCAGCGGCCGGATCCGCACCTATAATTTCCCCCAGGGCCGGGTGACGGATCATCGCGCCGGCATCACGCTCTACAAGCTGGACTCCATTCTCCAGGGGCAGCTGGGGGAACTCTTCGACGGCCTGTCGGTTTATTTCAACACCCAGCAGCTCCAGTCGCTGGACGCCGGCCATGCCCAGTGACAACCCTCCCCGGAAGATTCTCGAGGTTCTTCGATTAACCACCGATTTTTTCCGTTCCCATGAGGTTGAAGGCCCCCGGGTTTCAGCGGAACTGCTGCTGGCCCATGCCCTCAAAACCGAGCGTCTCGATCTTTACCTGCGGTTTGATCAACCGCTTTCCTCCCATGAACTGGACGATTACCGGGAACTGGTCCGGAGGCGGCTGCGGCGGGAGCCGGTGGCCTATATCACCGGAGCCAAAGGGTTCTGGAATCTGACCCTGAACGTCACGCGGGACGTGCTGATCCCCCGCCCCGACACGGAGTGCCTGGTGGAAAACGCCCTGGCCGATCTGTCCCGGATTCGGGCTTCTTTAGGGCGGTCGCCGTCGGTTCTTGAATTGGCCACCGGCTCCGGCGCCGTTATCCTTTCGCTTGCGGCCGATTCGCCGGCCGGCCGGTTTTTCGCCTCCGATATTTCTCCGGCAGCGCTGCGTGTAGCCGGGGAAAACGCCCGGCGCTGTCTTCCGGACGAACGGGTTGTCTTTTTTGCCTCCGACTGGTTTGGGGCGGTCAAAGCCGCTGCCGCCTGTTTTGACATGATCGTCGTCAACCCGCCTTACATCCCCACCGCCGACATACCGGGACTGGAGCCGGAAATCCGTGATTACGAACCCCGATGGGCCCTGGACGGCGGCAGCGATGGACTGGATCATATCCGGCACATTATTGTCGAGGCCGGCCGATTTTTAACCCCCGGCGGCTTGCTGATGATGGAAATCGGCTGGGACCAGCAGCCCCGGATCCAGTCCCTGGCGGAGGAATCCGCCTGGTGCCGGGATGTTTCTTTTTCCCGGGACCTGGCCGGTCATGACCGGGTGGCCCGGTTACGGAAACAGGATTAACGGCCGGCGTTCCCGTTAACCGGTTTGGCAAATCCCCGGTTTAATAAAAGAGTTGCAACCCGGGCGTTTTATCCTTAAAATCCGAATACATTCTTTTCAATCTCCAACCATGCGGATTCCTTTCAAGTATTATCGATCATTCAAGTCAGGGGGGCTTTGCAATGAAAGAAATGAAAATCACCCGCAGAACCTTTTTAAGAGGAGCAGGCGCGACGGTGGCCCTGCTGTCCCTGAACTCTCTTGGTTTTCTGGGAGGCAACAGTGTCGCCAACGCCGCCGCAAAAACCATCGAAGACTGGGACTACACCGGCTGGGAGGATCTTCACCGGCAAGAGTGGACCTGGGACAAGGTCACCTACGGCACCCACCTGGTGGACTGCTATCCCGGCAACTGCCTGTGGCGGGTTTACTCCAGGGACGGCATCGTCTTCCGGGAAGAACAGGCGGCCAGGTATCCGGTCATCGATCCTTCCGGCCCGGACTTCAACCCCCGGGGATGCCAGAAAGGGGCTTCCTACAGCCTTCAGATGTATAATCCGGACCGCCTTAAATACCCCATGAAGCGGATCGGCGAAAGGGGAGGCGGCAAATGGAAACGGATCTCCTGGGACCAGTGCCTGACGGAAATCGCCGAAGGCCTGGTGGACGCTATGGCGGCCCAGGGGCCGGAATCCATCATTTTTGAGAGCGGTCCGGGCAACGGCGGGTGGCTGAACCTGATCGCCATTTACCGGCTGATGCTTGGCCTGGGCGCCACCGTCCTGGATGTGGATTCCACCATCGGCGACTTCAACCGCGGTATCTACGAAACATTCGGCAAGTTTCAGTTCATGGATTCGGTGGACGGCTGGTATTTTTCCAAACTGATCCTGATCTGGCACATGAACCCGGTTTATACCCGGATTCCGGACTACCATTTTATAGCGGAAGCCAGATACAACGGCGCCGATGTCGTCTCCATCGCGCCGGATTACAACCCCAGCACCATGCACGCCGATGAATACATTCCGGTGGAAATGGGTTCCGACGCCGCCCTGGGCCTGGCTGTCTGCCAGGTGCTTATCGAAAAGGGGTGGATCGATGTTCCGTTTGTCAAGGAGCAGACCGACCTGCCCCTGCTGGTCCGTTTAGACACCGGTCGGTTCCTGACCGTATCCGAAATCGAACCCGGGGGCAGGGCCGACCAGTTCTGTTTCTGGGACGCCAAGGCCGGCAAGGTGGTCAGGGCGCCCCTTGAAACCTTGAGACTCCCCTGCGATCCGGCCCTGGAGGGCGAGTTCCCGGTGACGCTGACGGACGGCAGGATTGTTACCGTTCGGCCGGTATTCCACAATTTGAAGGCGCTGCTGAACCGGGACTATACTCCCGAGAAATCGTCTAAAAACTGCGGGACGCATCCGGACACCATCCGGCGGCTGGCGGAAAAATGTTACCGGGCCAGCGGCAAAATTCAGGTGCTGGTGGGCTGGAACTCACCCAAGTACTACCACGGTGATTTGATCGAGCGGGCCATGTGCCTGGTGCTGGCCCTGACCGGCAGCTACGGCAAAAAAGGGTGCGGCATCCGCGGCTGGAACGAATCCCTGTTCGAAGGGTCTCTGGCGCAGACATTCAAGCGCAAGATCGGGCTGTCATACGCCACTGAAGAACTGCGTCTGGTCCAGGGGATCTGGAACAAATATAAGATGGAAGACCCCACCCGTTCGGATGAAATGGCCTCCATCGAGCAGGAACGGGTCATTGACCGGAGCATGTTCAGCACGACCATCCCCGTTTTCCTCTATTACAATCATTCCGACTATAAAAAGGCGTGGGACAACAGGGCCTGGCACTGCCCGACCATGAAGCGCGAGTTTAAGGAATATTATGATGAAGCGGTCTCCAAAGGCTGGTGGGAAGGATACGTCAAGCCTGCCCCGGATCAGACGCCGCTGGTCTACCTCTGGGTGGGCAGTAACCCGGCCCGGAAAAACAGGGGCTGGATGAAAAATATTCTCGGCTCCCTGTGGAACAAATACAAACTTATTTTCGGTTTTGAAACCCGCTGGACGACTACCCTTTTGTACGGCGATTACGCCCTGCCGTGTGCCGGCTTTTATGAAAAGCTTGACACCCGCTTTCCCACCCCCCATGTCCCCTGGCTGACGTTAACGGACGGGGCCGTCAAGCCGGTGGGGGAGACCAAAACCGAATGGGAAATCTGCCGGCTGCTGGCTGAAAAAATTGAACTGGTCGCGAAAAAGCGGGATCAGACGCGGTTTAAGACCAGATATCCGGTCCAGGAGGAAGCCAGGCTGCTGGTGCAGCATTTACAGACCCGGGACAGGGACTGCAACATTGATCTCCGGAATATTGCTGAAGCACAGCGCATGGGCGCGGAGAATTTCGAGGAGTTGATGGAAGATGCCCTGGAGACCAGCATCATGCTGGGCAACATGCCGCCGGGGACCAACCTGGAATTCATGAGAAAAGAGGGTATTGTCCGGTTCACCGGTGTCTCCATCTTTGATCCGGTGTCCATGAACCTGGCCACGGATATCAAGCCGGATGAGCCGATCGTTCCGTTGACCTGGCATACCGGAGATAAAAAGGTCCCCTACCCGACCTACAACCGGCGGATTCAGTTTTACATTGATCACCCCTGGTTTTTGGAAGCCGGAGAAGGGTTACCGGTGCACAAGGACAACCCGAAAATCGGCGGCGATTACCCCTTGCGAATGACCAGCGGTCATCAGCGCTGGAGCATTCATTCCATCTGGATCAGCAACGAACAGCTCCTGCGGACCCACCAGGGCCGGCCGTTCATGTTCATGAGCAGGGAAGACGCCGACAAACGGGGCATCAGGGACGGCGACCTGGTCCGGGTTCACAACGATTTTGACGATTTCAAGATTCATGTCAAGGTGACGCCGGCGGCCCGTCCGGAAAAAGGCGCGGCCAGGCCTGGCCAGGTGATCGTCTACCACGCCTGGGAGCCGTTCATGTTCCCCGGGTGGAAGAGTTATGACGCGGCCATCCCGGGCATGATCAAATGGCTGGACCTGATCAACGATTACGGCCATCTCCGGTTCTGGCGGTGGAACTGGTGCGCCAATCCGGTCGACCGGGCGATAGCCGTGGAAGTAGCCAGGGCCTGATCCGTTATTCCGGGATCAAGCCGGAAGAATAGCCCGATTTTTTTTATCCGGCGAACAAAAAAAATGTTGTTTCGCCACGTGGCTTTTGATACTATCCGACATTTATAATTTGGATAGGGCTGTAAAAACACACGTTTTCTGACCGGACGCCGGTGTGCCCGCGGCTCGGGGTGCGGCGCCGGGATGATGAAAACGGAGGAAAAACAAAATTTAAGGAGAAGAAACATGAGCTATTTGTCGATGAAGGAGTTGCTGGAGGCAGGGGCGCATTTCGGGCATCAGACCCGTCGGTGGAATCCCAAGATGAAGCCGTATATATTCGGCGCCCGCAACGGGATTTACATTATTGATCTGCAGAAGACGGTCCGGATGTTCAAGGACGCCTATGATTTTATCGTGCAGGTCGTGGAAAGCGGCAAGCCGGTTCTGTTTGTCGGTACCAAGAAACAGGCCCGGGAAGCGATTTACGAAGAGGCCAACCGCGCGGAAATGTTTTACGTTCATAACCGCTGGCTGGGCGGAATGCTGACCAACTTCCAGACCATCAAAAACAGCATCGAGCAACTGCAGCACCTGAATGAAATCGTCAACGACGGCTCGATTGAAATGTATCCCAAGAAGGAGCAGTCCAAACTGGGCAAAGCACGCGTCAAACTGGACAGCGTGCTGGGCGGCATTCAGCACATGACCAAGCTGCCGGGCGCGCTGTTCGTGGTGGATACCCGCAAGGAAGCCATCGCCGTCCGGGAGGCCCATCGGCTTAATATCCCGGTGGTGGCCACGGTGGACACCAATTGCGATCCGGATGAAATCGATTATGTTATCCCCTGCAATGATGACGCCATCCGCGCCGTCCGCCTGATCGCCGGGAAGATCGCCGATGCCTGCCTGGAAGGCGCCCAGCGCCGGGCGGAGAAGAAACAGGCGGTGGCCGATAAGGATGTGGAAGAAAAGCCCGTAGCCAGGCCGGGAGCCGAAACCCTTCAGGCCGGTGGACGTGAAATTATTTCGGACGGTTCCGACGGCCCCATCGTCGAGCGGATCAGAAAATCCGGTTTTTCGTCGATAGCGGATTACCAGGAAGAAGAAGAGGACGACCTCGGCGAAAACGGCTCGGGCAACTAACAAAGCGGATCAATAGCTTTTAGCTATATATGGAGGAACAGACAAAAATGGGAACAATCAGTGCCAGCATGGTCAAGCAGCTTCGGGAGCAAACCGGTGCCGGAATGATGGACTGCAAAGAAGCGCTGACCGGATGCGATGGAGATATGGAAAAGGCGGTTGATTTCTTGAGAAAAAAAGGCTTGGCCAAAGCCGCCAAACGCGCCGGCCGGGAAACCGCGGAAGGGATTATCGATTCTTATATTCACATGGGCGGCAAGATCGGCGTCATGGTGGAAGTCAACTGCGAGTCTGACTTTGTGGCCAAAACGGATGATTTCAAGGCCTTTGCCCGGAATATCGCTTTGCATATCGCGGCCACCAATCCGGCCGGTATCGAGCCGGAAGACGTCTCCGAAGCCGTGATCGAGAGGGAACGGCAGGTGTACCGGGAGCAGGTTCTGGAAATGGGCAAACCGGCCAATATGGTGGACAAGATCGTGGAAGGCAAAATAAAGAAGTTCTTCCAGGATGTCTGCCTGATGAATCAGGCCTATGTCAAAGACCCCAATATCACCATCCGGGATTATATGAATGAAACCGTCGCCAAAATCGGAGAAAGCATCCGGATCAGGCGGTTTGTCCGGTTTCAGCTGGGAGAATAATTCTCTTGGATACCTCCCGCTATAAACGAGTTCTGATTAAGCTCAGCGGCGAAGCGCTCATGGGCGATGAAAACTTCGGCATCAGCCCGAAGATGATCAAGTATATGGCGGAGGAAGTGGTGTCGGTCGCCCGGATGGGCGTCCAGGTGGCCGTGGTCGTGGGCGGCGGCAATATTTTCAGGGGAGTCGCGGCCAGCTCCTTCGGTATGGACCGTACCGCCGCCGATCACATGGGCATGCTGGCCACGGTTATCAACAGCATCGCTCTTCAGGATGCTATTGAAAAAACCGGGTTTGGGACACGAATCCAGACGGCCATCGCCATGCATGCCGTGGCCGAACCGTATATATTGCGGAGAGCCCTGCGGCACCTGGACAAGGGCCGGATCGTTATTTTCGCGGCGGGTACCGGCAATCCTTATTTTACCACCGATACCGCGGCCGTTTTACGGGCCGAAGAAATCCATGCCGAGGTCTTTTTAAAAGCGACCCGGGTCAACGGTCTGTATGATTCGGACCCGGAAAAATCCAGCGACGCCAAGTTTATCAAGAAAACAACCTACATGCATGTCCTGAAAAAACAGCTGGGCGTCATGGATTCCACCGCCATCTCCCTGGCCATGGATAACAGCCTGCCGCTGGTGGTTTTTTCCATCAAGGAACCGGGCAACCTTCGGCGCATCATCTGCGGAGAAGATATCGGCACGCTGATTGTCCGAGAATGATCGGACAATAGGCGGCTTTGTCAATCGTAACGTCAAGTGAGGTCATTAACCATGATCGATCTGGTTTATGAAGAGATGGAAGAGAAGATGGAAAAGACACTGTCCAAGTTCAGCGGAGAGATGCGGAAAGTGCGGACCGGCCGGGCGTCCCTCTCCATTCTTGACGGTGTCATGGTGGACTATTACGGTACTCCCACGCCGCTGAATCAGCTGGCCTCTCTGTCGGTTCCGGAAAGCCGGATGATCGTCATTCAACCCTGGGACGGGAACGCCATCAAGGACGTGGAAAAGGCCATTCTGCAGTCCAATATCGGGTTGACGCCGAACAATGACGGCAAAATCATCCGTCTTTCCATCCCGCCCCTGACGGAGCAGCGCCGCAAGGAAATCGCCAAGCAGGCCCGCCAGATCTCCGAGGATTACAAGGTGGCCCTGCGGAATGTCCGGCGGGATGCCAATGAAAACCTGAAGCAGTTGAAAAAAGATGGCGATATCTCCGAAGACGACGCCGTAGTCGCCAAGGACAAGGTCCAGGAAATCACCGATAAGTACATCAGTCGGATTGACGCCGCCTACCAGGAAAAAGAGAAGGAAATACTTGAAGTCTAATCGGCCTGATCCGGACACCTCCGGCCTGGACAGCGACAGGCTTCCGGCGCATGTCGCCATCATCATGGACGGCAACGGCCGGTGGGCCAAACGCCGTTCCCTTGATCGTCTGGAAGGCCATCGCCGGGGGGTGGAGACGATTGAAACGATAATCCGCTTCTGCCGGAACATCGGCCTCGCTCACCTGACCCTGTTCGCGTTTTCCACGGAAAACTGGAGCCGGCCCGCCTATGAGGTGGCCGGCATCATGACCCTGTTGAAAGAGTTCCTCCGCACCCGGCAGGAAGAGCTGCGGGAGAACGGCATCCGGTTCAACGCCGTGGGCAATCTCGGGATGCTGTCGGAGGATGTCCGGCAGGTGCTGGATGAAGCCGGGTCCCTGACCGCCGATTGCCGAAAGATGGTGCTGACCATCGCGTTAAGCTACGGCGGCCGGGATGAGATTATCCGGGCCGTCAAGCGGATTGCCGCCGACGCGGTCGCGGGCAGGATCGATATAGACGGCATCGATGAACAGCAGGTGGCCGCCTATCTGGATACTCATGATCTGCCGGATCCGGATGTGCTGATACGCACCAGCGGTGAAATGCGGATCAGCAATTTTTTACTGTGGCAGCTGGCCTACACGGAGATTTTTGTCACCAATACCTTTTGGCCGGACTTCGGGCCGGATGAACTGGTTCGTATTCTCAAGGAATACCAGACGCGGGAACGCCGTTTCGGAAAAGTGTAGCCCGCGCTTCTGCCGGAATCGAAATAGGGGAGGAAAAACCGCGTGAAAAAACCGGATGCATCGCATGCCAAACGGTGGGTGACGGGCCTCGTGCTGGCCCCGCTGCTGATCGTCACGATTCTGGCTTCGGCCAACTGGTTTTTCGCCCTGTTCATCTGCGCCGTCTGCTGCGTCGCGTTGTACGAATATTACCGCATCGCCCTGCATGTTTCCGGGACCTCGTTTTTCACCGTTATTCCCATGGCAGGTTGCGGAACTGGTGCGGCCATCGTGCTGTCGGCGATATGGGGGCGTTTTGACGTCATCTGCGCGCTGGTTTCCTGCCTGTTCATCTTTTCCGGCGCCGGCGCTCTCAGCCAGTATAAACGAAGACCCGATGCCATGAACCGGGTGGTCATGCAGGTGATTGCCATGGTCTACCTGGCCCTGCCGTTGGCCTTTCTGGTCATGCTTCATCAGGATCCACGCGGAAACACCTGGATCCTGATGATGTTTTTTCTGGTGTTCTGCGGGGATATCGGCGCTTACTACGCCGGCACCTTTTTCGGCCGGCACAAACTGATCCCCGAGGTCAGCCCCGGCAAGACCATTGAAGGCGCCTTCGGCGGGATGACGGCCACGGTCGGTATCGGCTGCCTGATCAACCTGGCGCTGCCCTTTTTGCCCTGGGGCATGGATATGCCCCGGTTCCCCTGGGTGATGGCGCCGCTCTTCTTCGTGGTGGTCAGCATCTGCGGCCAGGCCGGTGACCTGTTTGAATCGCTTTTGAAACGGGAGGCGGGCCTCAAGGATTCAGGTGTCATTTTTCCGGGGCACGGTGGTCTGCTGGATCGGGTCGACGCCGTTCTTTTCGCCATTCCCATCGTTTATCTCTTTAAAGAATTCGTGTTCGTCTCATGAAAGGCCTTACCA
This sequence comes from Thermodesulfobacteriota bacterium, assembly GCA_040753795.1. Classification (NCBI taxonomy): domain Bacteria; kingdom Pseudomonadati; phylum Thermodesulfobacteriota; species Thermodesulfobacteriota bacterium. The sequence continues at coordinate 74,500 of JBFMDX010000006.1, read as the reverse complement.
TACTCGGCTGTACCGGCTCCATCGGCAGAAACACGCTGGAAATCGCGGCCGCCTTTCCGGAGCGGTTTTCCGTCAGGGCCCTCTGCGCCGGCCGGAACGTGGAGCTGCTGGCGGAACAGGTCCGTCGGTTTTCTCCGGAAACAGCGGCGGTGGTCGACCAGGCCGCTGCCCGCGACCTGGCCGGTCGTCTGGGCCCGGGAAGGACGGTTCAGATCCTCCATGGGGAGGAGGGATACCGGGAAGCCGCTTCGCTGCCGTCCGCTGACATGGTCGTTTCCGCCATGGTGGGCGCGGCCGGCCTGGCACCTACGCTGGCCGCCATTGAAGCCGGCAAGGCCGTCGCCCTGGCCAACAAAGAGGTGCTGGTCATGGCCGGGGAAACGGTCATGTCCCTGGCCGCCGCCCGGGGCGTGCCCGTCCTGCCCGTCGACAGCGAGCACAGCGCCATCTTCCAGTGCCTTCAGGGCCATGACCGGCGTTTTCTGTCACGAATCCACCTGACCGCCTCCGGGGGGCCTTTTTTAAATTCCAGCCGTGATGCTATGGCGGCGGCCGGACCGGTCCAGGCCTTGTCCCATCCCACCTGGCAAATGGGGAAAAAAATTTCCATCGACTCGGCTACCCTGATGAACAAGGGGTTGGAGGTCATTGAAGCCGTTTTTCTCTTCGGCGTTCCGGCGGACAGGATTGAGGTGGTGGTGCATCCCCAGAGCATTGTCCATTCGCTTGTTTCCTTTGTCGACGGGTCCATGCTGGCGCAGTTGTCCCTGCCGGACATGAGAGGGGCCATTGCCTATGCCCTGTCCTACCCGGAGCGTCTTCCCGCGACCGGACCGGTTCTGGACCTGGCGGAGTTGGGCCGGATGACGTTTCAGCGGCCTGACCGGGAGCGTTTCCCCTGCCTGGATCTGGCTTATGAGGCGGCCCGCCAGGGCGGCACCATGCCGGCGGTGATGAACGCGGCCAACGAAATCGCCGTGACCGCCTTTCTGGAGGAACGCATCGGCTTTTATCGGATCCCGGCCCTCATCGAGGAGGTCATGGCCCGGCATAAGGTGGTGACAGCACCGGCCGTGTCTGATATTATACACGGCGATGCCTGGGCCCGAGAGACGGCCCGGGAGTTGGTTTAGAGAGGAGTAAATTTTGACAACAGTCTTCGCCTTGATTATTGTGTTGGGCGTCCTGATTTTTTTTCATGAGCTGGGCCATTTCATCATGGCCCGCCTGTTCGGCGTGGGCGTGGAGCGATTCTCCCTGGGATTCGGTCCCCGGCTGTTCGGTTTTCAGCGCGGCCGGACCGACTACCGGGTGTCGGCCATCCCTCTGGGCGGCTATGTCAAGATGGTCGGGGAGGATCCCGGGGACGAGATCGCCGAAGAAGATATTCCCGAATCATTCACCCACCAGCCGGTCTTCCGCCGGATCATGATTGTGGCGGCCGGCCCTTTTTTCAACCTGCTGCTGGCCGTTCTGATTTTTTTCGCTTTATACCAGACATACGGTGTTTTCTGGCTGAAGCCGGTGATCGGTGAAGTCAGTGCCGATATGCCGGCGCAACGGGCCGGCATCATGCCCGGGGATCTGGTCGCTGCCGTTAATGACCAGCCGATCAAAACCTGGGAAGAAATGGCGGCCATGATCGACGGCAGCGGCGGTCGTGAACTGACGCTGGTGATCGACCGGAGAAGCGATAAACTCACCCTGTCCGTCACTCCCGCCATGGTTGACGGCAAAACGATTTTCGGCGAGCCCCGTAAACGCTATGTGCTGGGCATTGTCGCTTCCGGAGATGTGGTCCGGGAAACCATCGGCCCGGTGGCGGCCTTTTCCAAGAGCCTGGAATCCACCTGGAACATCATCCGGTTGACGGCGCTCGGCCTGGCCAAGATGGTGACCGGCGCCTTGTCCACCAAAGAGCTGGGCGGACCCATCCTGATCGCGCAGATGGCCGGCAAACAGGCTGAAGAGGGGGCCGGGAGCCTGCTGGCCTTTATGGCCTTTATCAGCGTCAACCTGGCCATCCTCAATTTTCTGCCCATCCCGGTTTTGGACGGCGGCCATCTCCTGTTTTACGCTATTGAAGTGATCCGCCGCAAGCCGGTGGACACGAAAACCCGTGAGGTCGCCCAGCAGTTTGGGATGTTCGTTCTTATTTCCCTGATGATTCTGGTTTTTTATAATGATATCACCCGGCTCATGGAATAATTAATTGTCAGGCATCCAGCGGAGCGCAAACAAGACGCGCCGCTGATGCCTGATTAAATATAAAAAAGGAGGCGGAAAGCGGCATGGCCCATCGTCTGGAAATAGCCCTGCGGGCCGATTTGACCGATCCGGCCGGGGAAACCGTCCGAAAGCGGGCGGCGGCCTACTTGTCCATTGAACTGGCGGCGGTGCGGGTCGTCAGCGTCATCACCATTGACGCCGATCTGGACGATCGGCAGCGGACGGCCGTGGGCGACATCTTCACCAACCCGGTGACGCAGGTCTCTTCCTGGGAGCCGCTGGCCATTCCCTTTGACTGGGTCATCTGGGTGGGGTACCGGCCGGGCGTCAAGGACAATCCCGGCGATACGGCCCGGGAAGCCATGGCCGACTCTCTGGGCGCCGCCTTTGCCAGCGACACCGGTGTTTTCACTTCCCGTCGGTATTGCCTCCAGTCCTCCAGCCTGACCGCCGCGGAAGCGGACCGCATCGCCCGGGAACTCCTGGCCAACGACACCATCGAGCAGTGCCGGATCTATTCCCGCAAGGACTGGAACGACCTTACGGGTATCGGCCTGATCATTCCGAAAGTGAAACTGGATCATGAGCCAACGGTGACTGTGATCCCCGTGGCCTCGGACGCGGAACTGATGGCCGTCAGCGAACGGCGCAACCTGGCCTTGAATCCCAACGACGTGCCCACCATCCGGGAGTATTTTCTGCGGCCCGAGGTGCGCGCCCGGCGGGCCAAAGTGGGCCTGTCTGATCCCACCGACATTGAGATCGAGTACATCTCCCAGGCCCGCAGCGACCATTGCAATCACAACACCTTCGGCGGCCTGTTCCATTACCGGGATCTTTCCACCGGAGAGTCGCGGACCATCGACAGCCTGTTTGTCACCTGCATCCGGCAGCCGACCCTGGCGCAGAAACGGAAAAAGTCCTGGGTGGTGTCCGTGCTATGGGATAACGCCGGCGCGGCCCGGTTCGACGACGGCCACAACTACGTCATCACCGGCGAGACCCACAACTCGCCTTCCAACATCGAAGCCTACGGTGGCGCCATGACCGGCATCGTCGGCGTCTACCGGGACCCCATGGGCACGGGCAAGGGCGCCCGGCTGGTCATGGGCGGCTACGGCTTCTGCACCGGCCACCGGGATTACGCCGGCGACCTGAAGCCCCGCCTGCACCCCCGGCGCCTGCTGGACGGCGTGGTCGAGGGCGTCCGTGACGGCGGCAACAAGAGCGGTATTCCCACCACCTTCGGCCAGGTCTATTTTGACGACGGCTACCTGGGCAAGTGCCTGGTCTTTGTTACCGCCATCGGCATCATGCCGGCGACGATCAACGGCGCGCCGTCCGAGGAAAAGAAACCCCTGCCCGGCGACTGCATCGTCATGTGCGGCGGCCGGGTCGGCAAGGACGGCATTCACGGGGTCACCGCCTCCTCGGAGGTCTTTTCCGAGAACACGCCGGCCGGGCACGTGCAGATCGGCGACCCCTACACCCAGAAGAAGATGCACGACTTTCTGCTGGAGGCCCGGGACCGGGGGCTGATCAATTTTATCACCGACAACGGCGGTGGCGGCCTGTCCTCGTCCGTGGGCGAGTCGGCCGGGTTTGCCGGCGGCTGCGAAGTCTGGCTGGAAAAGGTACCCCTGAAGTACCAGGGCCTGGACCAGTGGGAGATATGGGTGTCCGAATCCCAGGAGCGTATGACCGTGTCCGTGTCCCCGGGCCACATCGACGCCTTCCTGGCCCTTTCCGCCAAGCACGCCGTGGAATCCACGGTCATCGGCAAATACACCGATTCCGGCCGCCTGCACCTGCTCTACAACGGCGTTACCTGTGCCTATATCGATCTTGAGTTCATGAAGGCCGATTTCCCCCAGTGGGTGTTTGAAGCGGAATGGACTTCGCCGGACATGCGGGGGGTGTTTGAGCCGGTGCTGGGAGCGCCCCGGGATTTCAACGCCCTGCTGGCCGACATGCTGGCCCGGCCCAATATCTGCAGCCGGGAATGGATTCCCCGGCAGTACGATCACGAGGTCCAGGCCGGCAGCGTGGTCAAGCCCCTGACGGGGGTTCGCCGGGACATCCCCTCGGACGCGGCCGTGACCCGGCCGGTGCTCTCGTCCGACCGGGCCATCGCTTTTTCCCAGGCACTGCTGCCGTCCTACTCGGTCATCGATACCTACGCCATGGTCGCCTGCACCATCGACGAGGCCCTACGGCGGCTGATCGCCGTGGGCGCGCCGCCGGAGGAGATCGGCGGAGTGGACAATTTCTGCTGGCCCAACATCCAGTACGACGCCCGGACCAACCCCGACGGCAAATACAAGGCCGCCCAGCTGGTGCGGGCCTGCCTGTCGCTCAAGGAGACCTGCGACGCCTTCGGCATCCCCCTGCTCTCGGGCAAGGACAGCATGTACGTGGACGGTCACCTGCCGGGGCGCTACGGCGAGACCCACAAGGTATCGGCCCTGCCGACCATGCAGTTTTCAGCCACGGCCGTGGTGCCGGACGTGTTCAAGTGTGTCACCATGGATGTCAAGACCGAAGGCGATCTGGTTTACATCGTGGGGGAAACGGCCGATGAACTGGGCGCCTCGGAATATTACGCCCTGCTCGGCCATATCGGACGGAACGTGCCGACGCTGGCCGTTGACAAGGTTTTACCCGTTTACCATCAAATGTTCGCGGCCATTACCCGGGAACTGGTCGCTTCGGTTCACGGCGTTTATCGCGGCGGCCTGGGCGTTCACCTGGCCCTGGCGGCCATGGCCGGCGAACGGGGGCTGACCGTGGACCTGGCCCGAGCGCCTCAGGCCGGCTGCCTGTCCGACGCGACCCTGCTGTTTTCGGAAAGCCCGGGGCGATTCATCGTCACGGTGCCGCCGCGGTGCCAGACGGATTTTGAGGCCCTGTTCGCAGGCCATCCCTGCGCCCGCGTCGGGACGGTGGGGGCGGAACAGGGTGATCTGATTATTACCGGTGCAAACGGCCGGACAATTATATCCACGGGGATCGGGACGCTGCGGCGTGCCTGGCAGAATCCGCCGGGGGGAGCAGTATGAGCGCGAAAGTCAACGCACTGGTGTTATGCGGTTACGGGTTGAACTGTGACCATGAAACAGCCCATGCCCTGGAACTGGCCGGCGCCCGGGCGCAACGGGTGCATATCAATTCCCTGATTTCCCGGGAAGTCACCCTGGACGAATTCAAGATCATGGCCTTCGTGGGCGGCTTTTCCTGGGGTGACGACCACGGCGCCGGCGTTATCCAGGGCCATCGTTTCAAGACGCGCCTGGGCGACGACCTGATTGATTTTATTTCGCGCGGCGGGCTGGTCATCGGCATTTGCAACGGCTTCCAGACACTGGTCAACCTGGGGCTGCTGCCCGGTTGCGACAACGACTACCGCACCCGCTCGGTGGCCCTGATCGCCAATGACTGCGGCCGTTTCCGCAACGACTGGGTGCACCTGCGCGTCAACGACGCCTCACCCTGCGTCTTTACTTCCGGCATGACGACCTTTGATCTGCCGGCCCGTCACGGGGAGGGCAAGTTCTTCTGCGAACCGGAGATGCTGGCCCGGCTTTCGTCCGGCAACCAGATCGTGCTGCGCTATGCCGATGAAGGCGGCCAGTTGGCCAAAGGCCGGTTCCCCGAGAACCCCAACGGCTCACTGGACGACATCGCCGGTATCTGCGACGCCACCGGCCGGGTCTTCGGCCTCATGCCCCATCCGGAAGCGTTCCACCACCCCACCAACCATCCGGCCTGGACCCGCCGCAAGGCGCAGGCGCTCCGCCAGGGACGGCTTTTTCCCGAAAGTGCCATGACCGACGGGGTGCGTCTGCTTAAAAATGGCGTGGATTTTGCCGCCGGACAACAGGCCTGATGCGACGGGAAGCGGCTCGTTCTTGACAGCCATACCACATTGTGGTATTGGTCATGACCGGTGTCAATTTTGTCAGGAAAGGGAGCCGATGATGATGCGGGTCGTGTCGCTGGCCGTCAGCAGGAAGAAGGGAACGCCGAAAACCCCGGTGAAGGAAATTTTTTTGAAAAAGGAGCACGGCGTGGAAGGAGATGCCCACGCCGGCCCATGGCACCGGCAGGTCAGTTTTCTGGCCACGGAACAGATTAAGGCCGCCTGGTCCAGCGGTCTGGACGTGGATTTCGGGTCCTTTGCTGAAAATATCGCCACTATCGGCGTGGACTGGGTCACCCTTCCGGTGGGAACGCGGGTGCGCCTGGGCGAAACAGCCGAGGTGGAGATCACCCAGATCGGCAAGGAGTGCCACAATAAATGCGCCATATTTTATAAGGCCGGAGACTGCATCATGCCCCGCCAGGGGGTTTTCGGCCGTGTGCTGAAAGAAGGCCTGGTTCGGCCGGGAGATTCAATAGAAATCATCGGGGAACACCAGGCTTGACTCCCGGGATTCCTAACGCAATGGGATAAAGGGAATTTGTCAAGCAGGGATGTTCCCGGGAAGAACGAGGAGGAATCATGCGTCACAGAATGAAAACGGGAGTGGTCGTACTGGTCATCATGTTTTTTATGAATCAGGTGTGTTTTGCCGATCCGTCGGCGCTTCTGGACTGGCGAAAAGACATGCCTTCCCTGGGAGACACTCTTGCCATGGGATCCTGGCGGGCGGAGGCTCCCTGCAGCGAATGCCCCCCTAAAAGCGTTTCCAGAAAACCGGCCGGCAACTCAATCAATTTAACGGATCTGCACAAGTACCTGGGCTTTTCGGCGGCGGGTCTGGTCGCACTGGCGGCGGTAACCAATAGCAGCAAGGGCATTCATTATGGAGCGGCTTACGGCGCGACGCTGGCAGCGGCCGGCGCCGTAACGACGGGCTACATGGAATACCAAAACCGGTTCACGCCCGAAGACGGTCTTTATTCCCGAGATAACGCCCATATCATTCTCGGCACGCTGGGTGCCCTGGGCTGCCTGGCGTCCATCTTTATGGCGGATTCCGACGGCGGCGGTGGTCATGCCGGCGCCGGCATCTTCGGCGGCGCCGCCATGGCCGCCTCCATCATCACCATCAAGTGGTAAGGCAATCTCTTAAAATTGATGGCTTCGTAAAAAGTCCAATATCTGCGTTGCGCTGCATCCTTCGGGATTTGCGACGCCTTGATCCTGGACTTTTTACTTTTCCATCAAAATTGAAATTAATCGTTTTTTAATATGTTCAGTGGAAGCCCTGGCTCCCATTGGCGACCGCCGTTGCCAAAAGTGTGGTTGTGAGCGCCATTGAGCCTTTTGGGAAAAAGCCGGATGGCGTCATCCGCGAGGAGCGTTTCTCGCTGTCTGAGGGTGTAGACAGATCTTTCAGAAAAATCCGGCTCAGCCCGAGTTCGAGAAACGCCGTGGATGAGGACAGCCGCCCCAAAAGGGTCAGGCGCGAACAAACATGCTTTTGGCAATTCCGCATGCTATTTTTTCACCAGCAAATTTTGTTCACGAACAGGGATCGCATTCGTAAAAAGGGATTTTGTCCGCTCCCCGATCATTTTGGGCGGGATCAGGAAACTTCGCTGAATTTCTCGAACTCGGGCTGTTCAATATTTCATGAAATGTCCGGACTTCACCCTCAAACAGCGAGAAATCCCTGACGCGAAGTTCCCTGATCCCTTGCTTCCCAAAATGCCCGCAGGTCGCTAACAAAAAACCCTTTTCCGAACGCGGCGAATTTAAAGCTTCGGCAACGATTATAGGGATTTATCATTGTTTTCCATGTGTCTCCTTGATATGAAATACATGACAACTTTCTACTTAATTATAATGTTAGAGGTATGAATGCCGAGAAAATCACAGCCAGTATTTCTAATCTTTTTTTTAATCATGTTGCTTTTTGGCTGCTCAAAAAGTAGCCAGTCACCATCTGATTATTCAGATTCTTTGATTATATTGAATGGTGCATCAAATGTTAGATATGAAAAATTAAACGGGACCGACCAAGTTTACTACAAAGTTTACGCGGAATACCCGGCAAATGAGAACATTGCCGAACTCAATCGACGGTTGGATGCCAAAGGATGGAAGCAACTCAAGACGGATTGGCTCAATCCAGAAATTCCAACCTCACATGTAAGGGGTTGGACCGACTTCGTGGACGGTACGACAAAGCCGAATCAAAAAGTATATTCATGGAATTCTGATTGGACGAATAGTAACGAAGATATGTTGATTTTTACCCTGAGGTATAGCCATCCATTAGAAGAGACTCCCAATAGAAATGAACTGAACGTAATAGGCATTTTTATAGCGGAAAAATTAGCGAAACAAACTCTGAAGAACGTGAAATAATACGAGCAACCAGCAGGAAATAAGGAAATGAACCTCTAACCATCTGCTGTTGGGGATGGCGAGGACCATGCCGCACCAAAGCAGCACGTTCTTTTCTCCTGGCAAATAGTTTGTCCAAATGATGCCGGAACCCCCAGTGAATAATAGCCGGGCTTCAATCCCTCATCGAGGTTTAACGCATTCGACAGGCTTTATTACGGTTGTTCACTTGGACCCTTGAATCCTTGACCCATTGAACCCTTCCGAAGCACATCGGCTCAACCGGGAAGCTTGTGCAGTTGCTCTCCAACCAATCGGGAGAGGATCCGATTATTAACCCGTACATCAAGTGGTGACCTATAAAAGCCGGTCCGGTGGGAGGGTATTTTCTTCCGGCCGGCAGGCGCAGGAGGATCCGGTCTTCTGTGCCGCGGCTTCTTTTAGAATGCGGATGCCGCCGCGCAGCACCACCGCTCCGATGATCAGGCCGATGACCAGGTCCGGATAGCGGCTGCCCAGAAACCACACCAGCCCGCCGGACAGGATGACGCCGGCATTGGCGATGACATCGTTCTGGGAAAAGATCAGCGAAGCCCGCATGTGCACGCCGTCGTGGCGGTGTTTCGCGATCAGCCGCAGGCAGATGGCGTTGGCGATCAGGGCGATAACCCCGACGCCCATCATCAGTCCGCTGACCGGGTCGCTGCCGAGGATGAACCGCCGCACCACATCCGCCAGGACCAGCAGGGCCAGAACAATCTGGGAGAGGCCGCTGAACCGGGCGGCCCGGGTTTTCATGGCGGCGCTTTTGCCCACGGCATAGAGGCTGATGGAATACACGGAAGCGTCGGCCAGCATGTCCAGGGAATCGGCAATCAGGCCGGTGGATTCGGCCAGCAGCCCAAGCGCCAGTTCGAACACGAACATGAAGGCGTTGATGCCCAGAACGATCAGGAGCGTTCTCCTCTCCTGATCATTCCGGGCCTCCATTTCACAGCCGCATCCGGACATCAAGCAACCTTAAAAAAACGCCAACGGTTACAGAATTGGCGCTACTCGTTGATCGTGAAAGCCTTGCTCGTCAGCACCGCGCCGTCAACGGCTACCACATCCACCCGCCACTGGCCGGTCATGGTATTCGGGATCTGCTTAACGGACCAGGTCCGCCAGGTTTTTGCGCCCATGTTCAAGGCCACCTTGAGCGTTTCCTTGTCGTTGTAATACCAGACATGAGAGACGCTGGCGCTGTCCTGGCCGGCACTCAGTTTGGTGAAGCAGTAAAGCTGGCCGATGTCACGGGCAAAGGCTTCTCCCGCGCCGACCGGCTGACGTTCCTGAACGCCGGTGCAGATCTGAATATCATCCACGGTAATTGTAGCCCCTTCCTGGGCCATGCCCAGGACAGGCAGAAGCATGATAATGGCAATAATTAAAGCGGATTTTGTTTTCATGGGTTCTCCTTGTATTAGGGTTATGATAATCCGTTGACCTGATTTTACCTATTCCGCGTTTACTGCTTGACCAGTTCCACTCGCCGGTTTTTGGCCCGGCCGTCCTCGCTGTCGTTGCTGGCCACCGGCGCCAGGGGCCCGACGCCCTGGCCGGTCAGGCGACCGGCGTCGATGCCGTGTCCGCCCACCAGGGCCTGGACTACGGCCTCGGCCCGCTCCCGGGAAAGCTTCAGGTTCAGGTCAAGGGAGGCGGTGTTATCGGTGTGCCCCACCACGTAAACTTTGAGGCCGGGATCGGCCTTGAGCAGTTTGGCGATTTCGGCTACGGCGGCTTCGGATTCGGGTTTCAAAGTCGCCTTGCCGGTGTCAAAAAAAATGCCCGGCACCTCCACATGGCCGGCGGTGTTCAGGCCGGATTTGAACAGTTCGGCGCTGGCGACCACTTCCTGGGCCATGGCCTGCTTTTCGATGATGATCAGCATGTATCCCTTGTTCCAGGCGGTATCCACCTGGGCCCAGATCTCCTTGCCGTCTTTTTCCACTTTCAGCCAGGTGTACCGCTGGTCTTCAAACAGGACCGTTCCGCCTATCTTTTTGATGGCTTCCTGGTGATTGCGGATGATGGCCAGGGGGCCGGGGTATTCGTTGCCTTCATGAATCTGGTATTTGATTTCAAAGCGCTTGCCCTCCACCGTCACGTCCGTCCCTTTGCCGGTTTTGAACTTGAAACTGTCGAAAGGAAGCGTTTTGCAGTAGACCAGGCGCATGTTGGTCATGCGGGTGAACAACGGGTGGTCGGAACAACCGGCCGTGTCCGCCTGTGGCGCGGCGTTGACGGCGGCGGTAAAGGCCAGGATCAGGACGGGTAACAAAAGGGATACGCGGGGACGGCGCATAATAAACTCCTTTGATAATAGATCATTTTAAATTACAAGCTCCGGCCTTATGGCCCGGATCCGGGCCATAGTAAAGTTATTGTAGAGAAAGCGGCCGTTTTTAACAAGAAGGATTTCCGAACCGGATTCATCCCCTTCGGCGCCAGCTTTCCGCGACCAGAAAGCAGACCGTGACGAAGGTCAGGACGGCCGGAATACCGATCATCCAGCACAGGGGCAGGACGGCAAAAACCATTCCGGAGGAGTGGTGGGGATGAAGCACCGCCGGGATATAAGCCGTCAGCGACAGAAAGGCCAGCAGAAAGGCCAGCAACGTCATGGTCGGACGTAAGGCAGGCGATCTTACGAATCTGCCGGCGAGATGGCTGCCGATTCCCATCATCAGAAAAGGCGCGGCGGACCAGGACATGTAAAACACGCTTTCCCGAAACCAGTGCCAGCCATAGTTGGCCAGGCAGGCGGTCGCCGAACCGGCCAGGCCGGTCGTCAGGAGCACCAGTTCCAATATGTTCCAGATCATGGCGGATCGTGGCGAAACCATAGGTATTCTCTCTATCCAGCTTTCAACCGGATGGTCACGGCATCAACGGACGGGTTTTCCAGGAGCCTTGTCCACTGGCTGCCGGTTATCTGCCCGATGTACTCCACCGGCCAGGCCGGCGTCTGGCCGAAAAATATGCACACATAATGACCGTTGCGGGTGTAGGCGATTCCGCCTTCAGGGATGGCCGGCACCGGATCCTCTTCGCCGAGGTCCATGCCGATAGATCCATACAGCTCCCTGCCCCACGACGTCAGGCTGACCGTCAGCGGCAGGCGTTCCGCGAATTTTTGAGCCATGGCGGTGTCAAACAGTCCGGCTTCAAGAACAAATACCCCGAAATCCAGTTCGATCCGTTTGTTCTTCATGCATTCTCCCTCTGAATTTATCATCAGGCCCTCATCATTTTTTAGAATACTATAGATTGACACATCAGTAAAATTGGCTATGATTCTCAACTGGAGGAGGATTATTAGCTGTGATAGCCATCGGTCCGGTCCGAGAAATCTTTCCACGCCTGAAGGAAAAGATCAAAGCAGGGATTATTCCGTTTGCTGTTGTTGCGATATCAACGGTTCTGGCTGTCCTGGGCGCGGATACCGGACTGCGGATATTCGGCGAAAAATTGTTTTATTATCGGCCCCACGAGATGTTCATCAATCGCTGGCCGAAATTGCCGCTGATTTCCCGGTACAAAAAAGACGTCCGGTATGAGGGTGAGACTTACGGTGATCTGGCCGCCATGCTCGGCGACGCGAGTTTTCGAATAAAGCGGCGGGTCGTATTTGAAACGGATTCCTTCGGGTTCAGTAACAGCCGGGAGGTCCGGGATGAAGATGTATATGATGTGATTGTTCTGGGGGACTCTTTCGGGGTCGGCCTCGAAACGACGCAGAGCCGCACCTGGGTGGCGCAACTCCGGGAACGGTATGACGCCAGGCCATACAACCTTTCCATACCCGGGTCCCCGTGGCAGAGTTACGTTAATTTCGCCCTGGAGGCGGACAGGCTGCGGGTTGATGCCGGGGCGTTGGTTCTGGTGACGCTGTTCTCGGGCAATGATCTGGATGACGACTATTATGAGGGCGGGAAAACCGACCTGGCGGAGTTACCGTGGAATGACGGCTGGGGCGCCCTGGGGGTCCGTGCCGGCAGTTTTGTGCGGCGGTCGCCTATTGTCATGCTGGCGGAAAAACTCCGCCTCGGCAACCGGTCGGCGCCGCAGGTGCTGGCCCGGCAGCTTCCGGACGGCCGATCGGTGCTGTTTTATGAACCTTATGTCATCAGCCGGGACCGGACCAGGTCAATGGCCTTTGGCCATGCCAACTACCCCGCGCTTGTCAATACCATCCGGGGCATTCAGAAGGCGGCCGCGGCTCACGGCTTACAAACCGTGGTTGTCCTGTTCCCCGCGAAGGAAGAGGTGTACGACTGGGTGGTCGATGGCCGCCGGCCATGGGATCAGGCAAAGCGTCAGGGGGGCCTGGGCGAAGCGCTGGCGGAATCCTGCCGGGAGAATGGGTTGAGGTTTGTTGACCTGGCCCCGTTTTTAACCGAAGCCGCGGAAAAAGAATGGAATGATTCCGGTGACCTCATTTATTGGCCGGACGATACCCACTGGAATGAAAAGGGTCATGCGGTTGTGGCGGATATCATTCACGAGGTAGTGTTTCCAAAGTCTGCCGGGCCATAAGGCGATGAACCGGCAAGCAAATTTTATCCTTATCCTTAGTAAATTGTGATCAATCGGGGGGGGCAGGATGGATAAAGAACCGGTATTTCACGCCGGATCGCATAACGCCGGAGAGAAGATCAGCGCCGGGAAAAAGGCGCTTTTCAACATGATCTTCTGTTTACTGATCGTCATTATTCTTGTTCTGACCGAAATCGGGTTGCGGGTCGCCGGCTATGGCATTGACACCCGTCCGTTTATATCTCCCCGTTATCTGGAAGACACCTATATAACCAACGTTAATCTGTTTAAAAAATATTACCCCCGCCGGGCGCTGACCAGACCGGACACGGTTCCGGATATGATGTCAGTCAACAAATTTTCCCGGGAAAAGGCCGCCGCGACACTGCGGGGTTTTATCGTCGGAGAGTCGACTGCCCAGGGGTTTCCGTATCAGCCCAATCAATCGTTCGGTAAAATGACCGAACTGGCCCTGGCGGCCGGCGGCAAATACGAAAAAGTGGAAACGATCAACCTGGGGCTAAGCGCCATTACCAGTTATTGCGTCAGGGATATGGCATCCAAGATTTTGGCCTATCAGCCGGATTTTCTGGTCATTTACGCCGGACATAATGATTATTACGGAACGATCAGCGCCACCACCGGTGGAAATTATGTTACCAAAACTCTTTATCTGGCCCTGGCGGAAATCCGCATTTTTCAGTTTTTGTTCAACCTCCGGAACATGATTCACCCGCCCCCGGAGTATGCCACGCTAATGGAGGAACAGTTCAGTCAGCAGCGCATACCGCTGAAGCCTGAAATGGACCGGGAAGTGGCCGTTAATTTCGTCAAAAACATCGATGCCATTGTAAAGCAGTACCGGCGGCACAATATCCCGGTGATCATCATCGAGCCGGTCAGCAATATTTATGATATGCCGCCGTTTTCCGGCGAGAAGGATGACGATTTTAAAGATTTTATTCAAGATTATGCCGCCGTCGTCAAGAGCGGAAAGGTTCAGGATCTGGCGTCTTTTTACCAGGAGCGGATGTCACGGGAACAGGTCGACGGCAACGCCAACGTCCGTTATCTTGATGCCCTGGCCCGGAAAAAATTAACGGGGAAAACGGATCGCGCTGATTTTATCGCCGCCAGGGAACTGGACGCCATCCCTTTCAGGGCCAAGGAGGTCCTGTTGAAAAGCTTGCGCGATTACTGCCGTGACCATTCATCGGACAATCCCGGATTGTGCCTGATCCCCCTGGGAGAGATCATGGCGCAATTGAACGGAGAAGCCGCCTTCGGAAACGAATTCTTTATCGATCATGTGCATTTTACCCAGGCGGGTCAGCGGCTGGTCAGTCGGATCCTGGCGGAGCGGATCGCCGATATCTTCAAGTTTAACGAGGCGGAGAAGGGCAACGTCACGGATTTTTATCGGGACGACGTCTTGATCGATCAGGTGATTCATTGTCTGCCGGCTTGCCGGACCCAGGTTTATCGAACCATGAGCTCATTACGGGAGCATTCTCCCTATAATCAGATGCTGATCCCTTACCACCGGGAAGATGTGGACGGACTGACCGAGGCGGATGTTGACCCGCAGATGGTCAAAATACTCCAGGATTCCCAGTCAAAGAAAATGGATTATCCGGTTATCCTGGCGGCGTTGAATGTCAACCAGGGCCGTATTGAGGAGGGCCGACAATATCTGGATCTGTACCAGTGGATATACCCGGGAAATTACCGGCCTTATCTGATCCGGGCCCGATTCAAAAAAACTTTTACGAAAGATATCGGCGAAATCATTGCCGATTATGAAACGGCGTATCTGCTTTCCGATAAACTGAAAATGATCTATGACGAGGTCGCTGCTTTTACGGGGGAAAACGCCAGAGAAGACCTCATGGCGCGGATCGACAAGCATGGCGACCCGGTTGAATAGGGCGTTCTATTCATGCCCACGAGCATATCCAAAGGAGGCTGAAATGACACCGGCGAATCTGGTCAGGGAGTTCTTTGATTACCTGGGGAAAAACAAAAAACTCTGGTTGATACCGATTGCCATTATCGTATTGCTGGTCGGCATGGTGGCGCTTTTTTCCCAGTCCCAGGGCATTGCGCCATTCCTTTATGCGCAACCCTGACACCAGACCGTCCGAGGTGAATCGGGGTGAATCGTGATCCGCCGTTCGGTGCCCCTGATATGGCCCAGGCCATGATGGTTATTGCACGGATCCGCGGAAAGCCAGAACCAAACCAGGATAGGGTTTGAAAACCACTGGAAAATGTGATAAGCGGAAAGAATAACGTTGTAGGTTTCCCTTAAGGCAACCGCTTGCCCGGAGCCGTATCAGATGTCTTCTTATGCCCGCCAGTTGATGAACTGTGTCGAAATCGGCAAGGCCGTCACCTCGGCCGCGAACATGGAGCAGATTACCACCGTTATCCTTAAACGGATCAGCGAGCTGATTCAAGCCAGCAACTGGACCTTATATCTTCTTGATCATGAAAGGGGAGAACTGACCTTTGCCCTGGTCATGGGCCTGGACCGGGACCTGATAAAGGATCATCGGATTAGGCTGGGGGAGGGTATCGCCGGCAGGGTGGCGCTGACCGGCGAGCCTATTTTCGTGCGGGACCGTGTCAACAGAGACCCCCGCTTCAATCCCCACATCGACGCCCTGACGGGATTTAAAACCGAATCGGTTATCTGTGTGCCGTTAAAAGTTCATGATCGTGTTATCGGTGTTCTGGAGGTGATCAATCCCCAGGATACTTCCCTTTTTGAGGATGACTTTCAGCCGATCCTGTCGATCCTGGCGGATTTTACCGCCATCGGCATCGTCAATGCCCGCGTTTACGAGGAAATCAATCGTCTGGTGATTACCGACGATGTTACCGGCTGTTACAACACCCGTTTCATGCATGACTATCTGGCCCGGGCGATCGGCGACGGACGTGAGGTTTCCCTGGTATTTCTGGACCTGGATGACTTCAAGGCGGTGGTGGACAGGCACGGGCATCAGCTTGGCAGTAAAATGCTAAAAGAGGTGGCCGCCACTCTGGTCGCCGGCATGGATCCGCAGGACCGGCTGATTCATTACGGGGGCGATGAGTTTGTCATCATCCTTCCGGAACAGGACAAAACGGCTGCTTTTGTCAAGGTGAAGCGGATAAGGGAGACCTTCGGCAACACGGTTTTTCTGCGGGAGGAGGGCCTTGACATCGGTATCAGCGCCAGCTTCGGTATTGCCAGTTACCCTCAAGACGCCCCGGACCAGAAAGGCCTGCTGCAACTGGCCGACAACGCCCTTTACAGCAGCAAGGACAGGGGCAAGAACACCATCACCGTGCTATAGGCGGCTAATGACGTCCATGGCCCACGTTCATGCTTTCAGCCGCTGTTCAATGTCGGGTTGCCCGATCCGGTAGAGGGCATCAATGAAGTTGACCTGAAAACTGCCCGGGCCCGGAGAGGTCTCTGCGGCCATTTCCCCGGCAATTCCCATGACGGCCATGGCATGGGCCGCGGCCATGCCATAGTCGGGGTTGACCGCGGCAAAGGCCCCGCAGAGGGCCGAGGCCGAGCACCCCAGGCCTGTTACCCGCGGCATCAGGGGATGGCCGTTGTTGACTTTGATGACGGCCCGGTCGGACACGATATAATCAACGGCGCCGGTGACGCAGACCACGCAGGAAAACTGATGGGCCAGGCGCTGAGCCGCATGAACGGCCTGGTCAGATGAGCTGGTGCTGTCGACGCCCCTGGTAGCCGCGCCCGCCTCGCACAGGGCCAGGATCTCCGATCCATTCCCCCGAATGATGGAAGGCCTGGCCTTTCGCAGCAAATCTCCGGCCGTCCGCGTCCGGTACGGCGTGGCGCCCGCCCCTACCGGATCCAGAACGATGGGGATTCCCCGGAAGCCGGCTTTACTGGCCGCCCGGAACATGGCCTCTATCCAGGTGTCGCTTAAGGTACCGATGTTGATGACCAGGGCAGCGGCGATTCCGGCCATGTCCGCCACTTCCGGCAGCCCATGAGCCATGACCGGCGAGGCGCCGATGGCCAGAAGCGCGTTGGCCGTGGTGTTCATGACCACGTAGTTGGTGATGTTGTGGATCAGGGGCGCAAGGTTTCTGATTTGTTCGATATCCCTGAAAATGGCTGACGCCGTGAGGGCCATGGAGTTTTTCCTGTGCTCAAATTTTGTTATCAGCGATTATCCGGGAAATGATTTCCTCAATGGACCTGTCGGCGCTGTCGATGGGAAGCTGGCAGGTGCCGACTTTGTGATGGCCGCCGCCGCCGTACTTGAGCATCAGGGAGCCCACATCCGTTTTGCAGGTCCGATTGATGATGCTGTGGCCGCAGGTCACCACCACGTTCTGTTTATTCAGTCCCCACATGATCTGCACGGAAATGTTCTGGTCCGGGAACCAGGCGTAAAGGATAAAGCGATTGCCTGTATAAATTTCATCCTGATCCCGGAGATCGGCCACGACGACGTTTTCACGAATGACCGCCGTGTCTTTTAACATCTCCTGGAACTGTTCTTCCTGCTTGAAATACCGGCGGATTCTCTGCTGGACATCTTCCAGGGCCAGGATTTCATCTATGGTCCTGGACCGGCAGTGGTCAATCAGTTCCATCATCAACTGATAATTACTTATCCGGTAGTCCTTGTAACGGCCGAGTCCGGTACGGGGGTCCATGATAAAAGAAAGCAGGCACCATCCCCTGGGTTCTAAAATTTCATCGACCGTAAAGTCGGCGGTATCGGCCTTGTCAACGGCGTTGACCAGCTCCGTAAAATGGATGCTGGAGAATTTTATCGCGCCGCCGTAATACTCATAGATCACCCTGGCGGCGCTGGGGGCGGATGGATCGCAGGCACCTTTAAACTCACCGTACTCCTTGCGTTCGCTTTCGCTGGAGTGATGGTCAAACCAGAGCCCGCAACCCTTGACATAGGGGACGTTGGCCAGTACATCGTTTTCATTAACCGCGACTTTCCCGTCCTGAACATCCTTGGGATGAACAAATTTGATGTCGTCGATAACACCTACTTCCTTCAACAATACCGCACATCCCAGACCGTCAAAATCCGATCGCGTTAACAGTCTCATGATTCCTCTCCTCCCATCGTGTTACGGCATATATATTTTCAGGTAGATATTGGCGCCTTTTTCATCGCGGAAGATATCATGCGAATACCCTTCCGGCACCATGTCAATCATGTCCGCCTCGTCCCGGAGAATCAACTCCCATTCGCCGCCGTAATCCATAAACGCTCTGGCGAAGCAGTTCCTGTGGACGTTGGTGACGATGATGACGCCTCCCGGATCGGTGTGCCCCATCATGTAGCGGATGATCCGCTTGCAGACCTTTTTAGAAAAATAATCGAACATGCCGGCGCAGTAGGTGAGCGCGTATTTGGCGTCGACGGGGTCCTTATCCCGGCCCACCAGGATGTTCAGGAGATTGCGGTTGATCGTGACCAGGTCAAGGTGGCTCACGTCCAGATACTGAAGGTGGTCTTTAAAGTCGACCAGCGCGAACGCATCCATGTCAAGCAGGGCGGCCCGGACCGGTTTCTCGGGAGTAAAATCCGTCTGCTCCACGAATCTCAAGATTTCCTCGCCCGGCCCGGAGCCCAGGGCAAAAAGAGAAAACGGGCCTCTGCTTTCCTGATACATGGTCACAATGGTGTCGTAAAGGAAATTGATCCGGTCCTGGTGGGCGGTAACGGCATCCAGGCTCAAGGCCAGCCGGTTGATCATTTTTCCGAAAAGCGTGTCCCCCTTGTAGGGGTCATCGAAAAACTGTTTGATGATTTCAAAGTTACCGGCATATCCCCTGTCTTTATCAATAACGGAGGCCACAAACGGAGAGGTCCGCAAAAAGGGCTCCATGTTTTCCCGGAAATACTGTTTAAAAAGGAGGCTCTGCTTTCTGTCCAGGGGATCGGTTATGGCATTCAGCCGCTGGATGAAGGTGAACATATCCTGCTTCACGAATGGTTCGATTTCTTTTAAGAAAAAGATCTGTTCCTCGGTTTCCCGGTACCTTTTTTTGACGCTTTCGGCGTCAAGCCGCTGCCTCAGGCGTGCCATATACATCCGCCAGTCTGATATCAGGGCCTTGAAGTCGTCGGAAACATCGTCGTACTGTCTCAATGCTTCGAGCCAGGTCTGCGCTTCTTCCCGGTCTTTAACGGTTTCCGAGATATTTTCAATATAGGGCACGTCAAGAAATTTTTTTGAGAATTGAAGAATCAGTTCGGTCCCGTCTTGCTTTTTCCGAATGACATGGGCAGTGTCGTCCAGCAGGACATTCCCGAGGGACTCGATCACCAGATGGACTCTGTCTCCCGGGCTCATGCCGTCAGGCCGTTCGTACGGGAACGTCAGCCGGATGGACGACGGGGTATAGTCGGCCACCAGTCCGCTGATGGTTTCACCGGAGGTGGTTTCCATATCCCGGATAAAGGCGTTCATCTGGATGGTCGGCATATAACGGGAGGCTCTTATTCTCCCCAGAAGGGAATGCACGACTTTGTTGGTCACAAAAGAGGCGCCGACTTTCATGTTGACGTTGTCGAAATTTCTGGCGTAGACCACGGTCCCCGATGCCTCGATGATTTTTTTCCCCTCCGCATCGAGAAAAACAATGTTGTTTAGCGACAGGTTCTTGTCAAAAAAGCATTTCCCCTTTTCGCACAGGAAGGAAAATCCTTTCACCGACAGATCATGCACCGGGTAGCTGTCGGATGAATTCTCAAACCGGCACCTTGTCTGTTTAACACTTTTTCTCCGGGCTTTTCTGATCTCCTCAAAATGGTCGGTCATATTCGTAATATCTCCCTTTTTATACCCCTTCCATCCTTGTACAAGGGCAATATTACACGCTTTGCATTTGTCCGGTGGCCAAGTATTTCAGGTAAAGCTTTTCATTATTATCCATGAACGCGTCAAGGAGTTCCGGGTCGAACGTCCTGCCTCTTTCCTGTCTCATGATTTCCGCTGCCTCACCGACCGGGATTGCCCGCCGATAGGGCCGGTCGGACGTAATGGCGTCCCAGAAATCGGCCACCGTCGATATTCTCGCCTCGATGGGGATATCCCGGCCTTTCAATTTCCGGGGATACCCGGTCCCGTCCCATTTTTCCTGGTGGCCAAAGGCGATATTGACGGCGGCAGGCAGCAACTCCAGTTTCGAGAGAAGCTCTTTACCGATAACCGGATGCTCCTGAATATGCCGGAGTTCATCTTCCGTGAGCCTGCCCGCCTTGTTCAGCACATCGTCGCGAATGCCGATTTTGCCGATATCATGGACAATGGTCCCCAGGTAAATTTCATTGATCTTGTCTTCCGGCAACCGCATTTTCTGTGCCAGGTCGCGGGCGTAATTGGCCACCCGCTCCACATGGCCGCCGGTGTACTTGTCTTTTGACTCAATCGCGGAGGCCAGGACCATCAGAAAGATTTCCAGCTGCTCGGAACGCAGTTTTTCCCGGTAGAGTTTGCGCAGGCTGATGACGTTGTTGACGCGGGCCTTAAGCTCCAGGTGGTGGAACGGTTTGGTCAGAAAGTCATCGGCTCCCAGTTGCAGGCCTTTTATCCGGTCGGTTTTATTGGCGGAGGCAGTGATCAGAATAATGGGAATGTTTTTCGTGTTTTTGTCGGACTTGATGTTCTCAACCAGGGAATACCCGTCCATCAACGGCATCATGATGTCGGAAAGGATCAGATCCGGCTGCTCTTTCTGGATGGTTTCCCAGGCGAGCTGGCCGTTCGGCGCCAGGTAAAGGGTATATTCTTTCAGGATGGCCTGAAGCAGGGCCTGAACCGCCAGATTGTCCTCGGCGATGACCAGTTTTCCCCGGGCATTCTCCGTCTCGACCACCGTCACCTTATCCGTGTTGCCGGTTTTGACATCCGCGGCCAGAATTTGAATGATATTGTCGCCGCTGATTTTGGCGATATCATCCTCTCTTCTCAAATTCCTTCTCCGGTCTTCCGGGCCATTGTCCTGGCCAGATGAACGCCGGTCCTGCCGGCGCCTTTCCATAATCGCATCGGGTTCAAGTTCACCAAGGTCCAAGGGGATTTGGACGGTAAAAGCGGTCCCCTGCCGTTCAGCGCTTGTTACCGTTACGGTGCCGTGCAGCAGGTCGACGGATTCCTTTACAATCGCCAGACCCAGACCGGTGCCTTCGAAAAGTTGGGCCGGGGCATTGTCGCCCTGTTGAAAGCGCTGGAAGATCTTTTGAAGGGTCTCTTCGTTCATGCCGATACCGGTGTCTCTGACCTCAATGGCCATTTTGTTACCGTCCGAGGAGAGAATAACGTCTATTTTACCATTTTCGGTGAATTTATAGGCGTTCCGGATCAGATTGTTCAGAATGTCCGTCAGTTTTTCCCTGTCCATGAGGACGGAACCGATCGCGGACCGGGATGAAAAATTCAGCGCGATGTTTTTGTGCGTGGCCAGGTCCTGGAAGTTCGCCACGATGCCCGCGACAGTGGTTTCCATGTCAATATGATGAAGCACGATTTTGGACATGCCCGCGTCAAACTTGGAGAGCTTGAGCATGTGGTTGATTTTTTCCGTAAGGGCCAGATTCTGGGTGTCGATTTTACGGATGGTTTCTTTCAACCGGTCGGGAATCTGGCCGAGTTCGCCGCTGATAATATAATCGGTCCAGCCCCTGATCAGCGTCAGCGGGGTCCGCAATTCATGGCTGAGGTTGGCGAAAAAGTTGGATTTCAAGGTGTTGATTTTTTGAAGCTCCGCGTTGGCCTGTTCGAGCTGGACTTTCTGTCGGTTCAGGTCGAGTGTTTTCAGTTCAATCTCCCGTTGGAGATCACGGGAAAACTCCTTCTGCATGGTCAGGTTGGCTTCCTGAATCCGGGAGTGTTCGCGCTTGAGCTTATTGATCCGGTCGACGAGGCCGAAAGAGAGCAGCAGGGCCTGGATGGTCGTGCCGATATGCATGGCAAAGGTTGACAGAAAGTTTTTCTCAATGAATCCGGCGTATCCAAGGGCGACAAGAATCATGCCGGTCAGAAGGAAAACGGAGGCGGAAAAAAAATAACGGGCTTCCCGGACACCTTTGACCAGGCAGGTCAGCCCTGCCAGGAAAGATAATACGGCAAAGACAATACCCGTAAACGAAGCCAGCATCCCGGCGATCAGAATGTCGGTAAAAAACAGCGCCCAGATGCCGGTAAAAGAGATGACGGCCAGGATGTTTAGTAACAGATTGTGACGGGGCGCGTTGGCACGGGTGTTTAAGAATTTCTGGCAGAACAGCGTTCCCCAGAATACCCCGCTGAAAACGAAAATATTGACGCATTGACTGGCCCAGGTCGGATGAGACGGCCACAGATAAGCGTAAGCAAAGCCGTCCAGTGACATCTGGATCAGGAGAAGGCTGCTGATAAACAAGACATAATAAAGGTAATATATTTTTTCCTGGATACCGAAAAAGATGAACAGATTGTAAAGAATCATGATCAGGACGGCACCGTAATAGAGGCCGAAGAGAGAATGGGTGTGAATCGCATGAATGGAAAAAACTTCGGGTTCCCAGAGAACGAAATCCAGTATCATGGATGCTTTTGATTTGATTTTCAGGTAAGCGGTGTAGCTGGTCCGGGCAGCCATTTGAAAAGGGAATATCGGGTTTATATATTTTTGTACCCGGGAGTTGAAGGGCAGATGATCACCCTGAATTTCTTTTTTGATGAGGCTTCCGTTGCTGAAGAGGTAGAATTCCATCAGGTCATGATGGGGCCAGTGGCTTTCGATGATCAGCGGCAGCGTCTCCTCGGTGATGTTGGTGGCGTCAAACCGGACCCAGAAGGTGGATTGTGAAAACCCGTAAGAGGGTATCGACCGGGTGCTCGGGATGAATTGGCCGTCGGTATCCGCGGAAACAATCTCGCTGATAACGCAGCGGTTGTTCTTGTCCTCAAAAATGGAGATGTGTTTTCCGAGCGGATATTTTGAAAAGTGGTTATCGACGTCAAGACTCTGACGGGCATTGGCCGGAAGCACCCAAACGATAAAACAGAAAACAGACAGATAAAAAGAGCATGCGGTTCTACCGGCCAAGAACAGCTTCATTCGAATTTACCCCGGATGATTGAACAGTGTTTACCGGATAATCTAATATACAGTTGTTTATTTTTAAAGCAAATTTTCATCAGACAATGAAAATAAAAGGTTGCGCGGGTGATCAATGTTTAAAATGGTTGTGACGGCGAAAAAGCGGAGAGTGCCCCGGTTTATTTTCATTCCGGGTCCCTGCCGGTCAGGGCGTTCCGCAGGGAAAGCAGGGCGTTGCTGGCAGGGTCGATGGTCAGACCTTTTTCGACACTGGCCAGGGCTTCTCCCGGGTTTCCGAGCCGCAGATAATTAACGGCCAGTCGGGCCATCAGTCCGGCCGACCGGGGCCGGATCAGGACCAGCCGGTTGAGGGCGTCAATAGCCTGGCGGTGCTCCCCCAGACGTTCATGACAGGCCGCCAGGTTGGACAGGGCCGCCTGGTGATCGGGCAGATGCAGAAGCCCCTGTCGATAAGCGGTGGTGGCGCGTCGGAAGCCGTTCCCGGCCGCGTAAATTCCGGCCAGGTCGAAGTATGCTTCAGCGAGCAGCCAGCTATCGTTTCCAGCAGTGATCAACTGATCAATTCGTTCCAGAACAAGCTGTTCCTGAAGGGGAAGGCAGATACCCCGATCCAGTGGCGACAACCGACTGTAGTCTTCCACCTTGTTGACGCGGCAGTAGTTTTCCACGATATGCCGGTATCGCGTCATCTGTGAGGGGCTCGCGTTCGCTGTCTGGACCAGCCCGAACGGCGGGACGTTTACGGAAGCCATGAATTCGGCGAAGTCAAGCTGATGGTCGATGTCGCCAAACCGTGACAGAATGGATCGCAGCAGCGGCGAGCGTTGTCTTCCCTCTCTGACCTGTTTCGTGAAATCGATGCCGCCAGTGTAGGCATAGCGAGGGGCAAGATACTCCATGTATGGATGCGCATCGGTGTGGAGCCGACCGTCGCCGAAGAGCGAGGCGGGGGAATCCGTTACAATCAGGGGGTAGAGGACGGATGCGCTGGGCATGCGCAGGTTGGCCGATTGGACGGCGTAGGGGAGGTTCTGCTCCAGAATGTCGAGGCCCGGCATGGGCTGATGGTCGTCAGCGAAACCTACGAACAGATAGTCCGGTCCGAAAATGGCCGTGTTCACGAGCAGGCTGTTGGGAAACGCTTCACGGAACGTCCGTCCGAACATGGAAAAAACGTCCCAGCCCGACTGATAGGCATGAAACCACTGGATAAATATGCCGTCCGGGTTAAGCCGGCTTTTCACACGCCGGAAATGGTCCAGGGTGAACAGCTGGGCGGAACCGGCCACCCAGGGATTAATGGGGTCGGACACGATCACGTCGTACCGGCGATCGGTCAGGGCCACATGGGTTCGGGCGTCCTGAACGATGAGGTGTGTACGGGGATCGGTCAGGAGGTTATTGTGAAACGGCGCAAACAGCGGGCATGCCGCTACGACCTCGGGACTGATTTCCACCACGTCAAGCGTTTCCAGCGGATAGTGCAGCATTTCGCCGGCGGTAATGCCGCCGCCCAGGCCGATCACCAGGGCGCTTTTCGCATTCCGGTGAAACATCATCGGCAGGTGGCCGGCGATGGTCATCATGTGGAGATCCCACTGTGTCGAGGTAACGATTTTGCCGTTGACCGAAAGGAACATGATCGTGGCCCCGAGGCTGTTGACGGTCCTGCCCACCGCCACCAGCCCGCCGATGCCGTCTTCGATCCAGAGGATATCCTGGTCCGTGCACAGGTGCGACAGTCTCTTACGTCCCAGAAACAGGCTGTCCATGAGGGACATGTTTTCCAACGCGTCCCCGTAAAGATCGGGACGCAGGTATTTCCCGCGGGTCAGCGACGCGCGGTCCCATCTCGGCAGAAACAGGCACCCCGCCAGCAGGGTGGCCGCGAGGACTGCCGGGACGACCCGAAGCGAGAGGCGCCTGCCGGCCAGCATCGAAGCGGTCATGGCCGTGACAACCTGCGCTCCGGCCAGGGTGGAAAGGCCCATGGCCTTGCCAAGAAGCGGAACCAGCACAAACCCCGCGGAAAAGGAGCCGAGAAATGCGCCGACGGTGCTGACGGCGTAAAGTTTTCCGACCGACTCGCCGAGCGATGCCAGGCTCCGGGTGCGGATACGGACGGCCACAGGGAACGAGGCGCCGAGGAAAACCGTCGGTACGACCATCAGAACAAACAGCAGGCCGGTTTTGGCGGTTTCCAGCAGGAAGAAATGATCGCGCAACTGATACAGAATCTTGGCGAAGAAGATCTGGGCGTTGCCCAGAAAGTGGCTGACAACCAGAACGGATCCTGCCGCCGCGAATTGAGTGGCGACCAGGAGGCTGAAGGGGTTCCGGCTCCGGTCCGCCAGCCGGCCGAAAAAGATGCTGCCCAGCGCCAGTCCGGTAATAAAGGTGAACAGGACGATGGTGAAAGAATAGGTGGTGGGTCCCAACAGCAACGCGATAAGTTTTGTCCAGATGACCTCGTATGCCATGCCGCAGAAGGCGGAAATCCCCAAAAGGGCATAGAGCGGAATCACATGCGTCAGAAGCAGCCGATGATTTGAAAAATTTTCCCGGCCGGTCGTTCTGTCGGCTGCAGCCGGAGAGGGCGTCCGGGCGTCCTTTCCGGTCTTGAGTCGAATTGCCGGGACCAGAAACAGGATGCAGAACAAGCCGATGGCGGCATGGATCATCACCGCCGCCGTCAGCGCGGCGGTGATGCCCTGTCCGCCGATCAGCCAGAATCCGCATAGGAGCGTACCGGTCGCGGCTCCCAGCGTTTCCGCGCCATAGAGGCGACCCATGAGGGAGCCGGCTTGCGGCAGATCATCAATCACAAAGCGGCATAAAAGCGGGAAGGTAATGCCCATCAGTGTCGTGGGGACAATGAGCAGCAGTGCTGAAATGAGCGAACTGGCCGCGTTGTATCCGAGAAAATGATCCAGCAGATGATGGTAGAAAAGCGCATACAGGGGTTTGCACCAGGACATCAGGAGGGGGAAGAGGAGGCCATAAAGCCCGATGGCCAGTTTCAGCCATCCGTAAATGAGGAGTCGCCTTGATCCGTCCAAACAGTCGGCGAGCCTCCCGGCGATGGCGCTGCCCATGGCCAGCCCGGCCATGAATACGGCCAGTACGATGCTCACCGAAAAATCGCTGCCGCCGGCGTAGACCGTCAGCATTCGCATCCAGATGATTTCGTACATCAGGCTGGCCGCGCCGGACAGGAAGAAAAACCATACCACCAGCGGGCCGATTTTACCGGCAAAAAATTTGTTCATCTCTTCACCGGAAGGTGAAACACCGCCGAAACGATAATCCGGCGGTCACGGCAGGCGGCTACCGGCAGGCATGAACCGGCACCCCTTGAGCGGATATCACGGCTCGATTTCCCGCGCATCTTGCAAATATCCTGTTGATGAGTTGAAAACCGGGGCAAAAAAATATCCTTACGGAAGGCCCCCCCATTGAGGATATCTAACACGTCCCGGGTAATTTACAAGGGATTTCTATGCTTTTGCGGGAACCCATTATGTCTGCGAGGTGCCTTGTGTTTACCGGATGGCGTGGGTCGTCTGTGCCCGGGCGACCAGTTCACCGGCCTCGTTGAAGATTTCCGCTTCGAGGACAGCGCTGGTCTTCCCCCGGTTGACGATTTTCCCCCGGGCGGTCAGGGTGCCTTTCTTCACGGGCCGGAAATAATTGACGAACAGATTCTGGGTCACGGCAAATTCGCCCTGTTTCAGGGACGGCACCAGGGCAAGCCCGCAGGCGGAGTCAGCCAGGGACGCTACCGCGCCGCCGTGGCCGTTCCCGAAGACATTCATGTGCTCGTCACCCACCTCCAGGGTCATCACGCATCCTTCAACGGACAATTTTCCCAGCCGCATCCGGATATGCCGGTAATAGGGAGAATTGTTGACGGGTTCCATGAGGCTTTCCAGCCGTTTTTCCTCGTCCGGGTTCGGGGGGGTGCCGGTGGTGTCCATTTCGCCTTTTTATGTCCTCCTTTTTTGTTAAACAAACAGAGACATCGCTTCTATTCGATAAACGAGCGGATAAAATCCCGCACGGCTTCTTTCCCGCGTACGACGCCATAATGGCCTTCCAGGAGCAGGTCCGCCTCAAGCCCCAGAATCCGGCGCAGAGAAGCCTGGTAATCGGCGCGGTCGGACAGCAGGGATGGATGAATCGGTCCGTGAATGTCCTGACCGAAAAGGATCGTCAGCCCATCCAGACGGGTGGTCAGAACCATTGATCCGGGCGAATGCCCGGGCCAGTGTAGGGCGGTAATCCGGCCGCTGCCGACGGTAAACGTCTGTTCCCGCCCGGTTATTTTGACGTCAATGGTAAACGGCGGCAGAAAGGCACCGTACCAGGAAGCGGCGGTGACGTCGCGGTCGCCGCTTTCAAGAAAACCAGCGTCGAGTTCGTGGGCGACGATTTTCGCCCCGTATTCGGACCGCAGCCGGTCTGCGCCGCCGGTATGATCAAAATGGCAGTGGGTCAGAAACAGATACGTCACGGGGATCCTCTCCGGCAGGCAGGCGGTAATGTTGCGCCTGACAGCCTCGTGGCCGTCCCCGCAACCAGCGTCAACCAGCATGGCCGCGTCGCCGAACCGCGCCAGGTAAACGGCGGCATCACCGGGACCGGACAGCCCCCCGCCGCCTACCTGCCACAGGTTATCCATTATAATGCCGGAACGATTCATCTGATGTCCCTCCCATTGGTATGCTGGTGGACGATCTCCATGCCAGAACGATACAAAGCGGCGCCGTTCTGTTATAATCATTATAATAACAGAGATCATGAAATTTTTCATATAAAGACCGGTGATATATGACGGACCCGCAGGAACTTGATCGCGCCATGCGCGATGCCGCTTTTTATCCCCATCCCGTGGAGGGGATCACGGTCCGGGAAACGCATATTTCCCGGGTCTATCTGACAGGGCGCTATGTGTACAAGATTAAAAAACCGGTCGATCTGGGTTTTCTGAACTTCACTACCCTGTCCGGAAGACGCCATTACTGCCGGCGGGAAATCATGCTCAACCGGCGTCTGGCGCCGGATATCTATCTGGATATTCTTCCCGTCACTTTTCAATCCGGACGCTATTCCCTGGAGGGCTCCGGCGACATCGTCGAATACGCCGTGCGCATGCAGCAACTCCCGGAAACCGATTCCATGACGGCTTTACTCGATTCCGGCGGCATGACCGACGCGCACGTGGACGCGTTGGCCGGATGCCTGGCGGATTTCCACCGGCTGCCGACGACGGCCGCCGCCATGGCCAAATTCGGCGGCCCGGACCATATCGGCCGGATATGGCGGGAAACATTTGACCAGACGGCGCTGTTTATCGAAAATTCAGAAGACCGTCGCCGGCACGACATTATCCGGTCCGCCGTCGTCTGTTTCATGAACCGGCGGCAGACGTTTTTTCTCGATCGTGTCCGCGGGCAACGGATCCGGGACGGCCATGGCGACCTGCGCTGCGAGCATATCTATTTTCATGACGGCATCCGCATCATCGACTGCATTGAATTCAACCCCGGCTTCCGGCTGGGGGACACGGCCAATGATCTGGCCTTTCTGATCATGGACCTGGACTTCAGAGGCCATGACCATTGGGCCCGCCGCCTTCTGGCCGCCTATGTGGAAAAGAGCGGCGACGCCGGCCTGGTTCCCCTGATTGACTTTTACAAGTGCTATCGGGCTATGGTCAGGTTCAAGGTTTCGGAAATCCGGCGGCGGGAACCTTCGTTGACGACACAGCAGCGGAGCACGCTGAAGCAGGACAGCGGGCGTTTCCTGCTACTGGCTTACCGGTATGCGCTCCAGTTCACCCGGCCCACCATGTGGGTGCTCTGCGGTCTGCCGGCTTCGGGCAAAAGCACTCTGGCCCGTGCCCTGGCAGACCTGCTGCGCATCGATCTCCTTCAGTCCGATCGTGTCCGCAAAGACATGTTTCCGGCACGGACAACAGCGGCCCGGGAGACCCCTTTTGCCGGCGGCATCTACACGCCGGAGGCCGACCGGCTGACGTACGGCAACCTGTTGCTGGCGGCCCAGGAAGCCCTGGAAAAGAATGAATCCGTGATTCTGGACGCCACGTTCCGCAGGCGCCATTTCCGCGATGAAGCCGGCCGCCTGGCCCGGGATTTGGATGCCAATTTCATTCTGGTAGAGTGCCGGGCGGGGGACGACGAAATCCGCCGCCGACTGAAGCAGAGAGAAGAAAGCCCCGGGCTTTCGGACGCCCGCCTGGCCCATTTTGAAGCCTTAAAAGATGACTTCGATCCGGTTACGGAAATTGACGCCGGCCGGCATATGGTGGCGGAAACCGACCAGCCGCTGGAATCGACCCTGAAGCAGATCATGATTCATGACGCCGCCATCCTGGAGGAATGGGGCAGGCGTCGCCTGGCCGAGGCGGAAAAAGGCGGGTGAAGACGGCCCGGGCTTATTTTCAGTCCGTCGGGAAATTCTTCTTTCCCCGATACTGTAAAATCATCGCCAGGGGGAAACTGATGGGGCTGGGCCTGTGCCGGGTGTAATCCACGGCGCGTTTGAACATACGGGTGAAGGAATAGGCGCTTTGCATGGCCGACCGGGCGCCGGTGACCATCGCCGCTTCACTGAGCGCTGGATGGTGATAGACGATGTTGTTGCCGGCCAGGCTGAAATCCTCCCAGTCCAGACCGGGTTTTATGCGGCCGGCCTGGAGAAAGTCGTCGTAACACCGGGTGCCGGGCATGGGGTAAAGATTGACGATAATCGGCGCGATTCCGGCCCGGTCGGCAAATTCCAGGGTGCTCTGATACTGATCCTCCCGGTCGCTGTCCCAGCCGATGACAAACCAGCCCAGGATAAACAGGCCGTGCTCCTTTAAGGCCCGGATCTGCTCCAGAATCGTATCCACGCTCGGCGTCTTATTGCCTTTATTCGACATCTTTCTGGCGGCGTCCGACTCGATCAACCCCTCCCGGGAAACGGATTCGATCCCCACGGATACCAGGGTCAGTCCGCTTTTGACGGCCCGCCGCAGAATTTCCCGGCCCTTTTCCGTATCCACCACGCCCAGTCCGGCCTGGCCGGCCCAGTATTTTTTCTTCTTCAGACCGGCCAGGGCCTTGAAGAGATCAAGATAGTACTCTTCATCTCCGGGGATGCCGAAGATATTATCGTCCAGATTGAAATAGACCCGTTTCTTCATTCCGGCCACTTCTCTGACGACCTCATCGACGGGACGGTGCCGGGGCTTTTTCCCGAACAGGATCGATACCGGGCAGAAGGAACAGTCAAAGGGACAGCCCCGGGTGGTCAGGATGGAATCCATGATATAGCGGCGCCGGGGCAGGAGTCCGTTTTTCGGTATGGGCGCGTTGGTTAATGCCGGAAAGGCCGGCTCATGGTGCAGGGATTCCATGCCGGGATCAAACTTGAGGGGGCCGCAGACATAAAAGCGTTTTGCTCCCCCGATTCTGAAATCTTCCAGAAAACGGGGCCAGGTCGTCTCGGCTTCGCCCACCACCACCGTATCGGCGTGCCGGGCCGCGTCCAGTGGCACGGCCGAGGCATGTGGGCCGCCCAGGACCACCGGCACCCCCCGTGCCCGGAAGCGGTCGGCGATTTCATAGGCCACGGAGGCCACCGGCGTCCTGACCGTGATGCCGACCAGATCCGCCGGTTCCTCATAATCGACGCGATCGTAACTGAGCATGTCGACCAGTTTCACTTCGGCGTCGTCCGGCACCAGGGCCGCCAGCCGCGTGATGCCGGCCGGCGGGATGCTGACCATCCCCCGGGCGATATCGTTGTCTCTGGCCGGAAAAATCAGCGTGATTTTCATCGAAACCTCTCTGCTTTCCGGAGGCGGATTGAAGACCGCCTCTGTTTTGTTTTTGTCGTCAGTAACCCGAAAAAGACCAGGTGCTGCCAGTTTCTGACAAACGCATCCATATCGATGCCGGCACTCAGCAGAAAACGCGGATCGGCCAGATGGGTGGCAATCCCTTGAATGATCTTTACCGCCACCAGCGGGTCGAGGTCCTGGCGGATGCAGCCTTCCGCCTGCCCCCGCCGGAGCAGATCGGCAAACATGGCGATGATCTGTCGCCTGGCTTGCTCCAGGTTTTGCCAGGCATCCGGAAACATCGTTTGGAAGTCGGCGAACATTTGCGCTGAAATCCGGCCGTAGATGTTATGGATAAGCAGGTCGAAGTGGGTCTCCAGGATGTGTTTGACCGGCTTGGCGGATTTCAGATTTTCAATCAGTGCGGGGCCGAAGACGGCAAAGCGATCCATCATGATCGCCAGAGCAAGGGCGTCGCGATTGGCAAAGTATTTGTAAAAGGTCCGTTTGCTCATTCCCAGGCCGCCGCAGATCTCCTCTACGGTCACCCCACGGAAGCCTCGATCATGAAAAGCCCCTTCGGCAAACTGCATGATTCGCCGGCGGGTTTTCTCATTACGAGGAGTTTCCCCCTCTTCGGCAGTACCCATTGGACGACCCCTAAGTAAACGTTTTTTGTATTTATCGTTTACTTTTATGCCGGGATATCACGCGTCTGTCAAGAAAAAAACCGGTTTTTTACTTGAGCCACGAGCGGATAAAATCCTGAACGGGTGTCTTGCCTGTGATGACGCCGCAATGGTCTCCCAGGAGCAGGTCCATCTCAATATCCGGAAGTCGGCACAGGGATTTCTGACGTCCGGCGCCCTTGGACATCAGGGAAGTGAAAATTCCGGAACCATACCCCGCTGGGAACTTCCGGGGATGTTTACCTTTCGGATAAATTCTGTTATCAAGGTGCGGACAAGATGAGGTGCGGAAGCCCGTAGCCAGAGAAATCATTGTTGCCGGAAAGCCTGCCATGATGTTGAGTAAGAGTAAAAACGAGGAGCGTCTCCAAAATATTCTTCAGAATATCCGTGACGGCTATTTTGAATTGGATCTGGCCGGCAACTTGATTTTCTTTAATGATTCCGTATGCCGCATCCTCGGTTATTCCCGTGAAGAGCTTATGGGAATGAATTACCGGCATTATACGGATAAACATACCCGGAAGAAAATTTTTCAGGCCTACAACAAGGTTTACCGGACCGGCGAACCCGACGAAGGCGTCGACTGGCTGATCATCAGAAAGGACGGAACCAGAAGATATATCGAGGCGTCGGTCTCACTGATGACGGATATGCCAGGCCGGTCGGTGGGGTTTCGAAGTATCGTCCGCGATATCACCGAGCGCAAGCAGATGGCGGAACGATACCGCAGCCTTTTCGAGTATGCCCAGGAAGGCATCTATCAGTCTACCCCCGGAGGGCGGTTCATCATCGCCAATCAGTCCATGGCCCGCATCCTCGGATACGATTCCCCCGCGGATCTGATTGCCGGCGTAACCAACATCGCCGGCCAGTTGTACGTCGATCCCGAGGAACGCGCCAGGGTGTTTGAAATCATCGAACAGCAGGGGTTCGCGAAAAATCGTGAAGTCCAGTTTCGCAAGAAGGACGGGAGTGTCATCTGGGTTTCCCGGACCATGCACGCGGTTCGGGATGAGAACGGGCGGGCGCGTTATTATGAGGGGATTATCGAGGATATCACCGACCGCAAGGAAAGCGTCGACCGGTTGAGAAAGGCGCTGGAGCAAACCGTCCGGGCGATCGCCTCCATCGTGGAAACACGCGATCCCTATACCGCCGGTCATCAGCGACGGGTGGCGGATCTGGCTTGCGCCATAGCCAGGGAGATGGGACTCTCTCACGACCGGATCGAGGGACTCCGGGTGGCCGCCACCATTCATGATATCGGCAAGATATCGATTCCGGCAGGCATTTTGAGCAAGCCGAGCAAGCTAACGGAGCATGAATTCGGTATCCTTCAGACGCACCCCGAAAAAGGATACGAGATCCTCAAGGAGATTGACTTCCCCTGGCCCGTGGCCAGAATCGTCCGGGAGCATCACGAGCGGCTAAACGGCACGGGGTATCCCGGGAATCTGAAAGGCGATGGTATTCTCATGGAATCGTACATCATGTCGGTGGCGGACGTGGTGGAGGCCATGGCCACCCATCGCCCCTATCGGGCCGCATTGGGGATGGCGGCCGCCCTCGAGGAGATCGAGAAGAACCGGGGGGCCCTTTATCACGAAGGCGTGGTCGACGTCTGTCTGAGGTTGTTCAGGGAAAAAGAATATCAGCTCATATAAAAGGGCACTGAAGGCGCTTGGCGTAAGCTGTGCCCCCGCGGACCCGAATGTCAAGGCCCTTGTTTGTCGTCCGCGTCTCGTAGTAACAGCTCGTAAAAAGCCGTCCCCCTGATGTTGTCGAGATCGCCGTCGGTTCTCAATAACGGCCAGTTGCAATATCCTTTTTCGATGCTTTTTCTGAGCCAGGCAATGGCCTCGTCAGTTCTTCCGGATCTGGCATGAATGCAGGCAATGTTGTAGTAAGGTTCAGGCCGGTCCGGATTGCGCTCGATCGCCTTTTCGAAGTACATTCCGGAAGCTT
This sequence comes from Thermodesulfobacteriota bacterium, assembly GCA_040753795.1. Taxonomy (NCBI): domain Bacteria; kingdom Pseudomonadati; phylum Thermodesulfobacteriota; species Thermodesulfobacteriota bacterium. Next base: position 40,769 of record JBFMDX010000006.1, on the reverse strand, counting down.
CATCGTCTCCTTTTTTGCCGTAACACAGGCCCAGGTTGAAAAGGGCGTGGTACATCCCGGGGGCGTGCGCAAGGGCTCTCCGGTAATACGGGATGGCGTCATCAGTACGGTCCCATTCCATATAAGCATCCCCGAGCCAGCAGGAGAGGTCAGGATTATCCGGGTCGCCCTTTAACCGGCCGTCTTCAGCAAACGGAGATTCGTTTTCATGCAGGCAATAATAAAGGTCGCCGGTGGTGGTTTTCGTCAGAAAGAAGAGACGTTCTTTCTGTGCGATCCAGTCCAGGTAATAGCTGTTGTCGAGAAGGATATAGCGCGAATGAACGGGAAAGCGGAGGTTTTGCGGCACAACGATGATGCGAAGCCCGAAACCGGCGGGCAGGGCAATCAACTCCGTAGGGAAAAAGTTGACCAGGCCGCCATAGAGCAGCGTGTTGTCCCAGGGATCTGCCCCGGGGGTGTACTGAATATGGGGCCGTATCCGGGAGTAGAATGCCGACAGCCGGGAGTTGTCGTAGGTGAATTCAAGCCCTCGATACAGGCGGTATTCGTTGATGAACATGGGGGCAAGAAGGATGTTGCCGACCACCAGGAAAACAGGGATTGCCGTTATTTTCCATCTGGCGGCGGCCAGCAGAGCGGAAAAAAGAACGTGGATCGAGAGGATTCTGTAGTCTCCCCAGTTGTCCGTCGTATAAGCCGCTACGGTGAGAAATACGATGGAGGCGAGATTAAAAAAATGAATAAACGCGTCAAGCGGAAAGGGCGACAGAACTCCGTTGCGCCGCTCATGGGTATGACCCTTCAGCGCCATGATCAGGGCGACGGCTGATCCGGCCAGAAGAACGCCGGTCTGAATCCGGAAAGCGATCAGAAAATCCGGCCCTTTTGCCAGCAGCAATATGTTCTGAATCAGGTTCGTCGTTATCGTGCGGATGTGGGCCGTGCCTGCCATTAAGGCGCCGGCAGCCGAATAAGTACTCGTATCCGGCATCATGAGTGAAAAGACGGTGTAACTCAAACCGCACAGGACCATGCCGCCGCCGGCGGCCAGCAGGTACTGCTTGGGTCGCATCGTTTCATAAGCGAGGAAAACCGACAGAAACAACAGGGGCAGCCAGCTGGGACGGGCAACCGCGGCCAGGAACAGGAGCGCCACGGTAGCCAGGGTGTATCGCTTTCGCACGTTCCCGCCGGAAGACAGCGCGCGGGCAAAGCCCGCGGCGGCCAGCACGGCGATGCAGTAATGAAAAGGCTCCGCCATCATTGTCGGCAGGAAAAACAGCAGCGGCCAGAAGGTCGCCGTCAGCAGGCCAACCGTTATCAGTCGTTTACGGCCGGTCCGTATTGCCCGGAGAAAGAAAAACAGGCAGGCGCCGATAAGGACGGGGTTCCACACGGCGGAAGACCACAACTCCCAGCCGAGTACATAAGCCGGCAGGCCATAGGCATAGGAGATGAAGTTCTGCCATCCGAAGCGGATGCCGGGGCACCTGGAGATGTCCTCTTCGCGGCCGAAATACCCGCTGTCGAATCCTGCCGTGGCAAAAGCCCGGGTCTGCATCCAGTAATCGGTGGCGTCATTGTAACGCTGGCAAAGGGTCGTCGGTACATAGTCCATCAAGTCGGCATTGAACAGGCAATGTGTCAGTATTACACTTATCAGGAGCGGGAGGCAGGCAATGAGCAAAACCGGAAAATAACGGAAGCCTCGGGAATGGGTCGCCATGTGACGCGATAACCTGCTTACCGGTGAAGGCGTGAATATTGTTTCGAGTTGAGGAAAACCCTGAAATATCCTTTTATGGTCCTGAAAATTTTCATTTTGGTTTTCCCTTTTCTGTGCGACAGATCCATTTTCATGGGGACTTCAACCATGCCGGCACCTGCCAGGTGCAACTTGTGAAGCATCTCGACCGCCCACTCAAAACCATCCGATTCGATGATGCCATCGCCGTGGATACGCTGAAGCCTGCGGATAATCGATCCGGCATGCAGACGATAGAAGCTGCTCAATGTGCGGATTTTCCACAACCCCAGCACGGCCCGCGCCAGGAGGTTGGCCGCATGGCTCAAGGCCAGCCGGTGCCGGGCGACATTGGTCATGCTGCCACCGGGCGCATAAGGGCTGGCCAGGATGACATCCGCTCCCTGTCGGAAACGGACCAGCATATTCTGGAACAGACCGGTCTGTGAGGTGTTGTCTCCTTCCATGGTCATGACCAGGTCCTGATCAGCGAGACGCCGGGAAAGGCAGGTAAAGGCGGTACGAAAGGCGGCGCCCGGTCCTTGGTTCGTTTCGTGCTTTAAAAGAACCAGCGAGGAACCCAGGCCGCTGTTTAAAAATTGTTCAGCGGTATCGTCGGTGCTGCCGTCATCGATGATGATGATACGTGATTCGAAGCCTGCCGCCGCGATGCGGCACATATCCGCCAGATCTCCGCAGAGCCTTTCGACATTGGCGGATTCGTTTAAGACCGGTATGATGACGTAAAGGACCGGCCGGGACGTGTCGGCGGCAGACGGCGGCCGGGAGGCGGTTGTCGTTGTCAAATCGCCCCCTGCGTTTTTAGCTGCTGGAACTTGATTCTGACCGTGTTCTTTACCGCCTCGCGAAGCCGGTAGCGCGGTTCATAGTCGAGAAGCCGACGCGCCTTGGTCAGCTCAGGCAGCCGGCGCATGATATCCTTGTATTGCCCGAATATTTCCGCGAAGGGGACATAAATGATTTTCATCTCCCGGTGGAGGCCCGTCTCTTCGTTGACCACCTCGGCGATCATCCGGGCGCTGTCGAGCACGCTCATCTCTTCATCATTACCAAGATTGATAATATGGCCGACGGCCTGCTCCCGCCCGATGGCGGTGATGGTGCCGCGAATCAGGTCGCGGACATCGGCCATGGACCTCGTCTGCGTTCCGTCACCGTGTATTTTAACCGGTTCGTTCCGCAATATCGCGTCGATGAAAATCGGGATATGCCCCCCGCTCCAGCTGAAGTTTGATCGCGGGCTGAAGCCGCCGAAGTAACGCAGAATCACGATGGGAACGCCTTCGTCCTTAAAATAGGCAAAGGCGAGTTGCTCGTCATAGAGTTTGGAAACGGCATAGGCCCAGCGTTTGATCATGGTGGGGCCAAGCACCAGATCGCTGTCCTCCGTGTGGGGCACGGGGGCCATCCCGTAGACATCGGAGGTGGAGGCAAGCACGACCTTGCAGCGCCACATCCGGGCGACATCGAAAACATTCTCGGTGCCGCGGCTGTTAACGCGCAGGGTATGGAGGCTGGCGTCCGCCTCGCCGCTTTTTTTTAATGCCGCCAGATGGACAATCGTATCCGCGCCGCAGCAGATGATTTTCAGCGCTTCCAGGTCGAGAACGTCCACCCGGTAAAAAGTGAAGCGGTCGCTGCTGAACGCTTCCTCCATGTTGTCGACGCGCCCGAAGGAAAGATTGTCCACGCCGACCACCGTTACGTTTTCAAACTTCACCAGTTCGTCAACAAGATGGGACCCGATCATGCCGGCGCAGCCCGTCACAACGATCTTTCTCATGTTGGGTTTGCCGCCTCCCAGCGTGGTCCCGTTGGAGTTGATTGACATGTCGATACCGTCGTTTCAAGATTTTAAAATAAAGTTATTAAAAGCAGATAAGATTTTGTTTTTATTTGAAACTATACCAGCGCCCGGACCGTATGTCAACGTCCATTACGGGGGCTTTCAGGACAGACGCCTGACGTGATGACAATCGTCGCGGCGGCAGGCCGCAAAGGGGATAAGGGACATCAACCTGTTCGGCCCGCATATCGTCACGGCGATGCGGGGGGGATAGGTCATGGGCTCCGGCATCCGCCTTGATTGGGCACGCGGCTATTGGTGTCCTGCCCGGTACTCCGCCAGGGCTTTCCGGATGTCGTTTAAAAGATCACGGGGATAGGCCTTGTCGGCCAGTTTTTCGGCAACCCGCGCGGAAGCCTGCTCCAGGACTTTCTGGTCTTCGGCGGAAAGGGGCACGGCTTTCATGCCGCATTTGGTCTGGAACGCCTGCAGGCTTTTGGCCTCAAAATCCCGGACCTCTTTTTTCCAGCGGGGTTCCAGCAGGCTGACTTCATAGATCAGCATCTCCTGAACATTGTAGGCCAGGGTTTCGGACACGCCGAACTGCTTGCGCAGCTTCTCCTTGGTGGCCACGCTGACGATGATGGCGCCGGGAGAATAAACCATGGGCGGCGTGAAGTAATAACGGGCATACTGGTAGGCCTGGATGCCGAGCATCCAGGCAGCCGGCGCCAGATTGGCGTTGGCCAGGCCCGTGCTTAAGGCAGAAATGGTCTCCGGCACGGCCACGGGCGTGGCGGCGTCGATGCCGAGTTCCTGGTAGAAGGTGGATTCAACCTCGCCGAACCAGGTCAGCAGTTTCTGTTTTTTCAGGTCGGCCAGGCCGGTAATGGGGTATTTGGTGAACAGGTAAAAGAAGCCGGTGTCGATCAGAGCGCCCAGAATATAGCCCCGGTCCTCAAACGACTTGTCGATTCTTCTCCGGAATTTATCCAGGATATAATCCACTTCGTCATAGTTGCGGAAAAGACCCGGCAGCAGCAGGACCGACGTGTCCGGAGACGCCGCCAGAATGCCCAGGGCCGTGCAGCCGCAGCCGGACAGCTGGCCGATGTCCATTTTTCTCAATATGTCGGTATCCTCTCCCATGACGCCGCCGCCGTAAACTTTTACGACAACCTTATTGTTGCTCAAGCGGGCGATCCGGGGAAGCAGGACCGTTTCGGGAACATTGATCCAGGGCGTGCCGGGCGGGGCCAGGGTGCCGATGGTGAGCATCATCTGATCCCCGTCCTTGATCAGGGACGACCCCATCTTCCAGGCCGCCTCTTCGACCTCCTCCCAGGTCATATAGGGAGAAAGCAGCGCTTCCACGCGCTTGGGGATATCTTTTAAAATGTACCGCGAGGTCCGGTGATTTTCCAGGATCGGCAGCATCGATCCCTCCACCATGGCAATGCACTCCGGTTTGGTGATCAGGCCGGCTTCAAACATCTTTCTCACGACCAGCTGCTTTTTCTCCAGGTCCGGGCTGAAAGGCTGGCCGGTCAGCAGGGCCTTGATGCTCTCATTGATCAGGGGGGTCGCGATCCGCCATCCGGCCTCTTTGACTTCCTGCCAGGCCATATAGGGGGAAAGCAGGGCTTCGACGCGCGCGGGGAGTTCCTTGAAAGCGGCCACCGATGTTTTGTCCTGATATGCGTCCAGCATCGGCATCATGGATTTTTCCACCATAGCGATCAGTTGTTCCTTGCTGACCGCGCCGGCTTCAAATGTTTTCCTTAAGACCAGTTGTTTCTGTTCCAGGGTCGGGCTGAAAGGCTGGCCGGTCAGCAGCGCCTTGATGCTCTCATCCAGAATCGTCTGCATTTCGGCTCTGGTCATGTTCGCCGCGAAAGAAAAGGAAACAGCGCCAAACATCACAATGGTCAAAAAAAGCAATGCCGCTCGATAGCCGATGAATTTATGTGAAATTATACCCATTATTCCCCCCCCTGATTAGTTATGACCTTTGTGGCCATTGACCCGCCGCGAAAAGGAAACCGTCTTAAATGTATAATGGAAGGCAACGGTATCTGTCAAGTTTTTTTGTACAAGTGTACATTTTGGTGGTGCGCGATAATACGGGGGGCGCCCGGCGCCGTCTAAAATCCTCGAAAATGAAAGGTAAGGATTGATCACCGGGCTGCGCCCATGGTACGGTGCCGTTTATGGCCGTTGTTACAATCGCCTTTTGGCCCGATGCCGGCATTAATTCCAACCTCAACATCAACGGGCGTCCGGCACTTTGCCCGGAGGGACGTTTAAGGGAGTAAAATCCACGGTGAAGAATAGCGTTTTTACGCGGGCAGGGGTCGTGATTATCGCGTGCCTGTTGCTGCCGACGGCTTTCGCCGCTGCCGAAGATGGCTGGATGTATCTTTATACCAGGGACGGCATCGATGTCTTCCAGAAGGACATTCCAGGAACCGGATCCCACGCTTTCAGGGGCTTCGGGTTTGTGGACGCCAGGCTGGAGGTGATCGGCGCTGTTATCCGTGATATTCCGGCCTATCCCCGGTGGGTGGCCAGATGCCGGAAGGCGGTGGTTTTGCAGGATATCGATTTCAACACCAAAATCTTTTACAGCATTGTCGACGCCCCGCCGCCTTTCCAGGACCGGGATATGGTTATTCAAAACGATACGGTCTATGATCTGGAAAAAGGCACGGCCGAAATCACCTTTCGTCTCTCCGACCAGACGCTGGTCCCTTCCACCGATAACTATTACCGGGTCACCGAGCTTTCCGGTGAATATCTGCTTGAGTATTTCGGCCGCGACAAGACCCGGATCACGTTTGAATACCGGGGATGTCCCGGCGGTAACGTCCCTGTCAGGCTGGCCGACTGGATCGAGTCCAGGCATTATCCCTATATCAACATCATGGGGATAAGAAGAATGGTCAGGGAACAGAAGTATATCGAAGCCGGGGCCGAGTCTCCGGACCGGGAGCTGATTGAAAACGCCGGCAGCGACCCCGGCCAGGTGGCCAAAATTTTTAAAAACCGGATTGGTGAATATATCGTCGATCGGCGGGTGCTTGACATCGTCTTTGACGACCGGGCCATGCAGGATATGGTCAGGAAAGTGCATGCGGATAAGACGACCTTTGAGAGCATTCAGCAGGCTGTGACCGGCGTTTTTTCCGTACTGGCTTTCAGCCCGGCGGTCGCGGCCTGTATCGAAGACAAACCGTTGGAGGACATCATCTGCCTGGAAACCCTGATGCGGGAAAAGTGGCTGGTTGATCTGATCGCCAGAAACCGGCCGCCGATTGAGGGCTACCTGAACACCTCGGGCACCAATATTGAAAGATTATTTTACAAAATCACGACCTCCGAAAAAGCGGTCGGAATGTTTATCCGGGATGAAGACCTGGCCCGTGCAATTCTGACCAGCGAATCCGTTCGTACCCGGCTCTGGCAGGACAGCGGTTTTAAAAAAGAGGTCCTGGACAAAATCCTCACGTTTGAAAACGCGGGGGATTTTGAAAAAATCGTAGCCGAATGGGTGGGGGGGAATACATAGGGCCCAAGGGGTCAAGTGAACCGCAAGGAATTTGGGAACGGCTTAAAATTGGCCACAAAAGCCTTCAACCCCTCAAATGTTGCGCAGCAACACCTTCAATCCTCGTTTGCGACGCAGTTAACCGGAAGATGATTCACTTATCTTTTTGTACATCCAGGGCCTTTTCTCCCCGCCGTCGGGCGGACAGGCGCTGATGATCTCCAGGGAGTCCTGCCGGTTCAAGGGATAGCAGGCGGGATTCTTGTCCCGGATGCGGGCGGCCACGCGGTTGGCGTAACAGGCGCAGCCCGGCCGGGAAAAGGCCCGGCTGGTTTCCTCCCAGATGTCGGCCAAAGGCCGTTCCAGAATGTTGCCCAGAGACAGCATGGTGAAATCACAGGGGCAGACATTGCCCTGAGAGTCGATGAACATGTAGTTGTACCCGGCGCCGCAGCCGTAAAAATGCTCGCTTTCAAAATAGTCGTAGGCAAACACGCCGGGATAGCCGGGGGTCCTCGTGCAGAACCGCTGGATTTCGTAGATGGCGTCAATGTGCTTTCCGGACAGCAGACGTTCCGGGTGGGCGGTCAGTTTTCCGGCCAGGATGGGTGAGGTCAGGCGCATGTCGTTAACGCCCAGGGATTTGAAAAATTCGATGATCTTGTAAGCTTCATCCCGGTTGTCCAGCAGTTCCCGGTCGGGCACAAAGGAGACGGCCACGTAAAATCCTTCCTGTTGGAACAGGTCGATGGCCCGCAGGGCGGCGGCGTGCATGCCCGGGCGGTTTCTACCCCGGTCGTGAACAGCCGGGTCATAGTGATCCAGGCTGATGACCGGTATGCCCAGGCCGGCGGCCTTGAGATTTTTTACCCGCTGGCGGGTGAGTTCGAAACCGGTGGTAAACAGCAGGGACATGGACCGCTGGTCAATGGCCGCGATAATATCTTCAAGATCGGACCGCAGCAAGGGCTCGCCGCCGGTCAGGCCGACCACGGCGGTGCCCAGATCCTGGACCCGGGCGATGGCATCCTTCATGACCGCCAGGGGCAGCCTGTCTTTCAGGGATCGGTCGGCAAAGGAACAATGCCAGCAGTTGCAGGGGCAGCGGGCGGTCACGGCAAAGTTGGTGACCATGGGATAGGGCACGCCCCGGATCAGGGAGCGCAGCCCGGAGACAAACCGGTCATATGCCGGCGAGGGGTAAAAGGGCGTAAAGGTGTTGGAATAGACGCGGCCGTCCAGACGGGTCAGCTTGCTCTGGGAAAAAATATGGTTCAGGGCCAGCTTCCGGCGCAGGCTCAGCCCCTTCAGCCCGGGGTGTCCGCCCATCTTCAGGGTGGTCGCCAGGCGGGACAGGCCGTATAGTTGTTGACCGTTCACAGGTGCTTCTTTAATCCAGACCGGTTGCCAGAATGATTATCGTGTTATGATTCGGCATCATCACCTGATCCACCTCCGCCGCCATAGCGCTGAAGGGGTGCCAGGCGGTCAGCAGCAAGATAATGCCGCCCGGTGTTAGCCGCGATCGGATATTCGCGAAATCGTATGGCAAGAATATGACGATTCCCCTTTTATGTAGTTAGTGTCCATCCAAGGCTATGGAAAGGGACACTGATACGTTTCCAATCCAGTCCCGCCATGGCGGGATTGCGCAAGGTCAAGGAAAACAAGGGGTTTTGCGGAGGCGTACTTTTCGTACGCCGCACAAAAAAACCCGCAGTTTGACGCAGAGATTGCGAAAAAAGGCCATTTATGGATGGAAACTAGTTAAGATGGATACTATTGTACCATTATCGGCCCGGCGTCAAGCGTGAAAACGCAACGGAGATTTTCACCACAACCCGAAAGAAGGAACTCCGCAATTCATAAAAGCGCGTTAATGATTGAGGGGTGGCTGTTTTTTGTGATATGTTTCTATCCGGAATCGAAGCAAATTTGCTGATACTCAGACCACAACGGTGGCATCAATTGAAAGGAAACGGATCATGTCGCGTATTCCGCACTGGAGCGTCGTCCTGTACGCAATCAACCTGGCGATAATCTGCCTGCTGGTCGGTTTTACCCCCGGCGCGGCGGCCGCCGATTTAACCGCCAAGGAAGTGGAAACCGTGCTGCAGGAGAGTATGACGGCCCTGCTGACCGGCCAGGAATTCCCTCCGGCGCTGCAGAAGCAGCAGCAGATATTGAGAAATATGTTTGAGAAGGGCACCGTTACCAGGGATGAGATCATTACCATGCAGGAGAAGATGTTCCTTCCGATCCTGAGCCATCACCGGACCTCACGATATATCCTGAAGGATATGCCCCGGCGCGTTGAGGCCCTGCTCGCCCCCTATATGACCTGGGAAGAGGTCAAGGCCATTGTCTGGAAGGCATCCTCCACGCTGATCCCGGACGGGGAACAGATGGTCATCACCCTGGGAACCCTGGCCCCGTCCGGAACGCCATGGATCAAGGTTCCTGAAGAGACGCTCATCCCCCGCATGGCCAAATTGAGCAACAACAAGTTCGTCGTCAAGGTCTACTCCGGCGGGATCATGGGCGAGGATACCGATATTTTGAGAAAGATGGATATCGGGCAGCTGGACGGCTGCGGATGCACCGCCATCGGCCTGGTGGCGGCCTCCCCGGATGTGTCCGTTCTGCTCCTGCCGGGGTTATTCAGGAATTATGACGAGGTGGATTACATAACCGAAAAGTTCAGGAAAAGGATCGACGCGTCCTTTGAACAGAGAGGGTATATCCTTTCCTCGTTTATCGACACCGGCAATTTTTATGTGTTCACCAAAAACAAAATCACCGGTCTGGCGGATCTTCCCAAGCAGAAGTTTCTGACCACCTTCGGAGACATTGAAATCGCGCTGTATAAAGAACTGGGGGTTGACGCCACGCCCATGGCGGCGCCGGAGACCATTTCCGTCCTGAGCACGGGCATGGCCAATGCCATGATGGCGCCGGCCGGCTGGATGCTCGGCATTCAGGCGTATCAATACATGGGTTACTACATCAAGCCGCCGTTCCTCTATTCTCCCGGGGCGGCCCTGACCAGTGTTCAAACCAAGGAAAGACTGCGCAAGCGGTTCGGCGTGTCGGAGCTGCTGGCCGACAATTTTCAGGAAATGCTGGTATATGAGGTCAGCACCCTGGAGGCGGAGTGGAAACAGATCGCCCGGGATTTTGAAACCAGAAGCCTGCAGGCGTTTGAAACCAAATGCGGCATCAAACCCGTCAACCTCTCTCCCGCTGATCTGAAGACCCTTGAGACGGCTTCATTGCGAGTGCGGGAACAGCTGGCCGGCAAGGCTTTCTCTAAAGATTTGATGGATGACATACTGAAGGCCCTGGAAGCGTACCGGGCAAAAAAATAGCCTGTCTTAATTTTCAGTGTGCTGGAGAACTTTGTCCCGGATGGCGGCCCTGACCAGTCTCCGTTTTATTTTAAGCGGCCGGAAGTGGCGGCGGCTTTGTTCGGCCGGGGATGCTTCCGTAAATCCGATTCCCCGCATTTCGCCCAGGGCGTTGATAACTCCCGCCAGAACACTGACATGGGAAAAACGCCGGTAGCGGTCTTTCATCTTTTTGCGTGTTATCATCATCTGCTCCCATGACACCGTTACGGCTCATGGGTGAACCGCTTGAAAAAAATCCGGGGTTTCGGCTTGTAAAAAGGTCGGAATTGTGATTAGTTCTCGCCTTTACGCTCTAATAGAAAACTCGCTGCGGCTTTTTTATGTTTTTTGATTATATCATGAACGCGGCCGGCGCCATGGCCCACCCGGTAACCCTGTACTGCCTTCTTATCGGGATTCTGCTGTTGTGCGGCTTCGGGTTGCCGCTCCCCGAGGATGTGGTCCTGATAACAGGCGGCTATCTCTCCTATACGGGCCATCTCGATATCCGGATTTTCCTTCCCCTGGCCATGGCCGGCGTCCTTCTGGGCGACAGCTCGCTGTTTCTCATCGGGAGAAAGACCGGGGATTCCATTTTAAGTCATCGCTTTCTGTCGAAATTCATCAAGCCGTTCCATATCAATAAAGCCCGGGCCTTTATCGAAAAATACCATGAACGGATTTTTTTCATCGCCCGGTTTCTGCCGGGGTTGCGTGCCGCCATTTTTTACACGGGCGGCGCCCTCAAAACCCGTTTCGGAAAATTCATCCTGTATGATTTTCTGGCTGCGCTGATCAGCGTGCCGGCACTGGTGATCGTCGCCTTTGCCGGAGGCAGCTACATCGATGAGGTGTTTAAAGTCGCCAAGGGCGTGCAGGCCGTTCTGATCGTCATCTCGATTGTAATAGCCGTAATTGTCGTGGCCCGGGTTCGCATCTGGCTCAACGAAAGAAAAGACCGTGACGGCGATACGCCCGACCCGAATTTTTGAATCCCGTCCCCTTTAAAATCGGATCTTCTCCGCGTGCGCCAGTCGCGCCATTGTCCACCGGCGCCAGTTATCGCCTCCCCGGGCGTCGGCCAGGGCAACAGCCAGATGAACCGGAGGGATGAGGCGTTGCCGGCTCAAACCATTGAGGCAGGCCGGGCAGTTGGTCACCAGCCGGTGAGGCCCGGTGAAGCCGGTTGCGTGGGGTTCCAAGACCGTCCGCTTACGGTCCAGCATGGCGGCGGCAATGTCCGGGCGGCTCAAGGTCAGGGTGCCGGCTTCGGAACAGCAGTGGGGGACGGGAATTACACCTTCCGGCGCCAGGCGACGCAGCAGTTCTTCGCCTCTGCCGTCCAGGGAGTCGTGACAGGGCGGGTGATAAAAACACGTTCCCGGAATCGTCACTTCCAGATCGCCGTCCAGGACAAAGGCGGCCGCGTCCGTTACCGGCGAGTCAAAGATCCCGGCGGCATTGACGCGGCCAAGTCCTTCCAGGCAGGTGCCGCAACTGACCACGCATCCGTCAAACTCAAGATAACCGAACAGGGACCGGATCTGGCTGAAGATAATGGTGTTGCGCAGTTCCAGACGATTGTTCTCTTCCAGCCGGGCATTGGCGCGGGCCGGGTATCCGCAGCAGAGATACGGCGGCGGAAGCACCACCCGGCGGCCGGTGTCCAGCAGCAGATAAATAACGGCCAGGGCGATGTCGGCATGAAGTCGTTCCGAGCCGCAGCCGGGAAAATAGAAGACGGTGCCGGTGATGTCGTTTTCCGGCGTCAGCAGCAGGGTGTGATAAAGGCCGCGGGGCTGCGGATAAGTTGCCGGCAGGGTTCCGGCCGTGATAACGGGCGCCGGGGCATAGAGCGGCGCCAGCAACGGAAAACGGCGCCATTGATTGCCGACCAGACGCCGGCCGGCGCGCTGTGCCGCACCGCCCCATTGCAGCACCGCCCGGCGGACCAGCCGGTTGACCGCTTCGGAGCGGGAAGACAGATAGCCCAGCACGATCCGCGTGGGCAGCGCCGTCTTCCGGGCATGGCGGGCCGCCAGCACTTCCCGTTCCAGGACCGATATCTCGGCGGTATCGATGTCGACCGGGCACTGGGTCCGGCATTTGTGGCAGAGGGTGCAGTGATCCGCGATTTCGGTCAGCCAGCGCAGGAACGACGCCCCTGTCGTCTGCGTGCGCTGGGCGTCGTAGAGCAGCGCTTCGATGATGCCGGTCAGGGCCAGATTCTTGTTGCGGGGGTGGTAAAAAAGATTCCGGTCCGGATAGAACACGCAGCAGGTCGTCTTGCAGCGGCCGCAGCGCACGCACCGGGAAATCTTTTCGGCCAGCTGCTCCAGATGGCTGTACCGCAGAATGCGCGCTTCCAGTTCGATAAGGTTGAACGACGGCGTGAACACCCGGTCGGCCACACTCCGGTCCGTCAGCTTGCCGGGGTTGATCAGGTCGTCCGGATCGATGCGCCGCTGGTAGTCACGGAATTCGGTCAGGATCTCCTCGTCCAGATGTTTGATCTTGGTAAACCCGATGCCGTGTTCGCCGCTCACCACCCCGCCCAGGTCGACGGCTTTTTCCATGATGGCGTCGGCGGTTTCGGCGGCCCGCAGCATCATTTCGCGGTCGTTGGAAAAGACGGGGATATTGACGTGCACGTTGCCGTCGCCGGCGTGCATGTGCGTGGCCACTACAATGCGGCGGCTCCGGATCTCGGCCATGTCCTGCTGGATTTCGGCCTGGACCTTGACAAAGCCTCGCAGCAGTTCGGCCATGGCGGCCTGGACGCGGGTGAGGTGGGTCTCGTTTCTCAAGTGAGCGCGCCCGGCCAGGTTGATCTGGGCCAGGGCTTCCTTGAGCATATCCCGGGCCGCGGGCAGTTTGGCGGCCAGCCATTCCGGATCTTCAATGGGAACGGCTTCATCGATGTAGGCCAGCAGCTGCCAGATCACTTCCTGCTGATTGGCGCGTTCCTCCTCCACGTTGAGCATGTCCACGAATTCGGCAAATTCCGCCAGGGCGCTGACGGGCAGGACGATATCCTCGTTAAGCTTGAAAGCGTTGGTCCGGGCCGCGATGGCCCCCAGTCGTTTCCGGTCGCGCCAGAAACGCTCGGCTTCCGGTTCGTCCCGGGCCACGGTCATGACGGTATTGGGATAGGCCCGCAGCAGCGCGATCAGCCGGTCCAGACCGGATTGGATCTGCCCGCCGGTGTGCCCGACCAGATCGATCAGCAGCACGGCCTTGGGGCTTTCACGGCTGGGGGCTTTGGCCTTGTATTGAATGGCCCGGACATACTCTTCGTCAAAATGCTCCAGGGCCAGCAGGGCTTCCTGGCCACGGTCAACAAAGGCACCGGTGATCCGTTCGATGACCCGGGCGGCCTCCTCCATGTCTTCTCCGAAAAATTCCAGGCAGATGGTGCGCTGCTCCGGATAGGGACGGTGCAGGATAAACGTGGCCGAGGTGATGATGCCGTCGGTGCCTTCTTTCTGGACGCCGGGCAGGCCTTCCAGGGTTTTATTGGTGATGTCCTTGCCCAGGCCGGGTTTGCGCAATTTATCGCCCGGGATGTGAATCTGACTGACCGGTTCGCCCGTGGCCGCGTCGATTACCGCAAAAGAGGCGGTTTCGTCCGGGCCGATACGGCCGCCGGTAGGATTGGTCCGCCGGACTTCGAGCAGTCGTCCCCCCGGGACCGCGATGCGGAAAGCAAGCAGGTTGTCGATGCAGGTTCCCCAGAGCACGGCCCGCTTGCCCCCGGCGTTTTCGGCGATATTGCCGCCGATGGTGCAGGCCCAGGCCGATGTGGGATCCGTGGAAAAAATCAGACCCGCGGCCCTGGCGGCCTGCATGGCGTCATCGGTGATCACGCCCGCCTCGAGTTCCATCACGTCCGGGACCAGTTCGGTGCCGTCGGGCCGGATGACCGTCCGGGTGGTGATCCCCCCGATGCGGTTCATCTTTTCCGTATTGATCATGACGCAACCGGGCGCTACCGGTACGGCCCCGCCGGTCAGGCCGGTGCCGCCGCCCCGCGGAACGGCCTTGAGGCCCAGGGCCGCGATGGCCGTCAGCAGGGGTGGGACCTGGGCCTCCTCTCGCGGATAGACCACCGCCACCGGCATGTGCATGCGCCAGTCCGTTGCGTCCGTGGCATGGGCCGACAGGGCGAAGGGATCAAAAAAAATGTTCTGCTCGCCCACGATCGCGCCCAGGCGCCGGCGAACGCGGTTCCGCTCACGGCCGACCGACGTCAGTTCCCGCTGAAGCTCGTCGAGCCTGCGGCGGCACCGGGCCAGGATCAGCTCCAGATCCGGATCCTGTGGCTCCATTTCCTCGATCTGGGCGAGGTCTCCGCGGGCCGAGTTTAAGAACCGGTTTTGCCGCCGGCGGTCATCCGCCAGTTCCTGGTAGAGGAAGGGGTTGCGGCGATGGATGAACAGATCGCCGATAAAGCGCATCAGCAGCCGCCAGCCCTGCCCGGTCCGTCGTTTGAACCGCAGCATTTCAAGCGGCGCCACCATATCGCCGCCAAGCACCAGCGCGCAGACGCGCGGATCGTCGGCCGAGGTGTAGTTGAAGGGGATTTCTCTGGACTGGACTCTACTCATGGCTTTCCGCTACACCTTTAAAATGGGAACAGAAATGGTAATTTTATTAATTTTATTAGCATCATTACCCGGCATTACAAGCCAATTTTTGACAAAATCGGCGGGGACACCTTTTTTGACTCTTCTATAAGTCCCCGGAACATCGGAAGGTGCGTCAGGCAGAATCATTCGGCAGCGGTCCGAAGATTGGCGTTCTTCTCCAACGGATTTTCCCGAAATCAATTGGTTGCCCTTTTCTCAGCCGTTTTCCAGCGGATGGTGGCGTTGCTGACCAGGGGCCGTGCCCAGAAGCCGATGCTCAGGATGTAGGCCAGGGGGATATAGAGGAGTGTCATCCCCTGCCGCAGACCGAACAGGTCGCCCAGCCAGCCGATGACCACGGGAACGACGGCGCCGCCGATGACGGCGGTGCAGAGGATACCCGAGAAGTTCCCGTGGTGCCGCTCCATTGAGTTAAGGGCCAGCGAAAAAATGATTGACCACATCACCGAGGCGCAGAGGCCCATCAGCGGAAACGCCAGCAAGCTCTGGCTGGCCGTGCCAAAGAGGGCCAGGCTAAGCGCGGCCAGGGCCGACACCGCAGCCCCGACCAGCACCGCGCGGCTGTCGAACACCTTGAGCAGCACCAGACCGGCCAGGCAGCCGGCCGTCATCAGCCCCCAGAAGGCGCTCACCACCAGAGCGCCGATGCTGCGAGGGTCCAGCCCGTGATAGGTCTGGAGAAATTTCGAGATCCAGTTGGCCAACCCCTGCTCGGTGCCGACGTAGCAGAAGATTCCCAGAAAATAGAGACGAACCCGCCGGTCCTTCAACAGGATCGCGTAGGTGGCCCAGGCGCCGACCCGCTCCTGCTCCGTGAACCCCACCGATGGTATCCGGGCCGCCAGACTGACCAGTGCCATCGTCAGCGTCACCACGGTAAAGAGCCAGTACAGCGAAACCCAGGGCATCTCCGGCGGCACCATTCGCGCGAGAAAGGCTATCATCGGATTGCCTCCGCCCGCGTACCCGTTGAGGTTGTTGACGAGATAGACGTAGACTCGCGGGCTGGCGAAGGAGGCCAGGCCGAAAATGAGCTGGGCCGTTACCGAATTGAAAGCGAAGTGTCGCTCGCCGCCGGCCGCTCGCAGCAGGGGGTTGATCGCCACCTGGAGCATGGCCATGCCGATGCCGATCAGGAAGAGCGAGGCCAGTCCCGCCGGAAAGCGGGGAACCAGGGCGAAGGCCCCCGAACCCGCCAGTGCGACCAGAAAGGCGGCCACGATGACCGCGCGCTCGCCACAACGTTCAACCAGCATCCCCGAGGGGATGGACATCACCCCGTAGGCAAAAAAGAGGGAGAAAGGCAGGAAGCCCGCCAGGCCCAGGCTCAGGCGGAAGCCGGCGATCAGGTCGGGCAGCAGGGGTCCCAGGATGTTGGTTAGCAGTGAGATCACGAAGAAGATCAGAAAGACCAGACCGACAATCCCGTAGTTGGTTTTCACGCGCCGTGTCTCCATCGTCAGTCCGGAAGTTCCCTCAGGGACCCGTGAATTCCCTTGTGAATTTTGTGCCAGGATTCATATAACACAACCCTCTAACTCGTTTCCATTAAAAAACGAAATAATGAAACAACGGGTAATGTAGACTCTGCCTTTTATATTTATTATTTGCTTCCGCCTCACAAGTCATGAAAACGGCTGGCCTTCCCGCCCGTTTTGGGAAGCGGGCCGTCGCGTTTTGCCCAGGGATACGGGGCAGTTATTTAACCCGGTTGTTTCATAAAATATCCGGGTTAAGTGATAATTAAATTTCACGGTCGTTATTAAGTATATCTAAACTATTGATTTTTTAGTAAAATTCTTGACAAACCGTCCCATAATCAATATGTAACAAAGGCTTTGGATTTATCCGGAAAAGCACAACGGCGTGTTTTCATAACCGTGATAAAGCACAATAAAAGACGAAGACGTCTTATCCGCGAGCGGAAAGACGTCTTTTTTTTGGGGCCTTGCCTGAAGGAAAGTGATCCGGGGAGCCCCCCTCCTGATGAGAAGAGATAAGTAATGGACCGTATAAACAGGCTGTTGCAGTCAAGGAAACGTTTGACGCAGGGGATCGAATACCCCGAAGAGGTATTCAAGGCGGAAGAAGAGGGCGGTTGCGGCGTGGTCGGTTTCTGCTGTACCAAGCCTGTTCCCGGCCGTCATATTTATGAGCCGTCACGTTTAATGCACAACCGCGGTAACGGCAAGGGCGGCGGCATCGCGGCGGTCGGACTCGTACCGGAAGAACTCGGCGTCAGCCGGGAAACCCTTGACAACTGTTACATGCTTCATATCGCTTTCCTGGACCCCGGCATCAGGACGGAGCTGGAGGAAAAATATATCCTCCCGCATTTTGACGTCGAAACCGTTGCCGATCTGGAAACCGTGGAAGACTGGACGTCGGTCCAAGGGCTGGAGGTCAAGCCCCCGGATGTGCGCCGCTATTTTGTCCGGGTCAAGCCGGCGGTCCTGGATGCCTTTATCCATGAAAACGGATTTGAGGGCCTTGACCGGCGGGAGGCGGAAGAGGAATTTGTCAACCAGAACAGCTTCAAGTTGAATCAGGAATATTACGCCAGCCTGAAAAACCAGAAGGGGTTTGTCCTGTCCCACGGCCGCAACATCATGATTCTCAAGGTCGTGGGTTACGCCGAGGCCATCGTCAAATATTACAAGATTGAAGAACTCTCGGCCCATGTCTGGATCGCCCACCAGCGTTTTCCCACCAAAGGCCGGGTCTGGCACCCGGGCGGCGCCCATCCCTTTGCCGGAATCAATATGGCCCTGGTGCACAACGGCGACTTCGCCAACTACCATTCGGTTTCCGAATACCTGCTGCAGCGCAATATTTTTCCCCAGTTCATCACCGACACCGAGGTCTCGGCGCTGATGTTCGACCTGCTGCACCGGACCTATCGCTATCCGCTGGAATATATAATTGAAGCGCTGGCGCCGACGACGGAACTGGATTTCGATCATCTGGCCGCGGACAAGCAGTCCGTTTACCGCACGATTCAGGCCACCCACATGCACGGATCGCCGGACGGTCCCTGGTTTTTCATCATCGCCCGCAACCGGGTCGATCAGAACAAGTTCCAGCTCCTGGGCATCACCGACACCTCCATGCTGCGGCCCCAGGTGTTCGTCTTTGCCGACGGAGAGGTCCAGGTCGGGCTGATCGCCTCAGAGAAGCAGGCCATTGACGCCACCATGAAGAGCCTGGCCAGGGACGATCCCCGCATCTGTCCGGTGGCGGACTGTTACTGGAACGCCCGGGGCGGCAGCCATACCGACGGCGGGGCCTTTATTTTCAATGTGGCGCCGGACGCTTCCGGAAATATGCGCATCCTCTGCACCGATAAATTCGGTAAACCGGTGCGGCTGCCGACGCCTTCCGAGCCCTGCGATTTTACCCAGGAAAGATCCTATGACGCGAATTCACCGATCGCCCAGGAGATCAGGACCCGTTTTGCGACCGGAGACACCGGGGCGGTTTTTGATTATGTCCGCGGCAACATCCCCGGCTGGCGTTTTGACGACATTTACACCGCCTGCCGGGCCATACGAAAGCAGGCGCGGGATCCGGAACTGACCGCCGCGGCCATCGATGTCCTGACGCGGCTGAACGATTGGCGCTACCCCACGGGCACGAAAAAGCGGAGCCACCTGCTCCATATCGTGCGCGGTGAACTGGATCAACTGCTCGACGGCCTGCCGAAGATCGCCGACCGACAGTCGACCGGCCACGCCTACCGGCTGATCGATTTTGGCACTCGCCGGGATCTGCGGGGGCCGGAGCCCGGTGAAACGACCCTGGTCATCAACGCCGACGTCTTCCCGCCCGAAGGGGACGATTGCGACGCGGCCCTCCTGGTCAGCGCTTATATAAAAGGATGGCGGCATTTTATCTGTTACCGCTGCGCCGGGCAGCGGTATATCGGCTGCGGCCTGGGGCCGGACACCGATGATGTCGTCATCGATGTTTACGGCAGCGACGGGGATTACCTGGCGTCCGGGATCGACGGCATGACCATCCGGGTACACGGCAACGCCCAGGACCAGCTGGGGCAGATTTTCAAGCGCGGCCGGCTGGTCGTGTTCGGCGACGTGGGCCAGACCTTCATGTACGGCGCCAAGGGCGGCGTGGTCTATGTCATGGGAAACGCCGCCGGCCGGCCGCTGATCAACTCGGTCGGCCGCCCGCGGGTGGTCATCAACGGCACCGCCCTGGATTTTCTGGCCGAATCCTTCATGGCCGGGGACCCGCACAACAACGGCGGCTTTGTCATTTTAAACGGCATCCGCTTTGATGATGACGGCCGCATCGTGCCGCTGCCGGAGCCCTATCCCGGCAGCAACATCTTTTCGCTGGCCTCGGGCGGCGCCATTTATATCCGCGACCCGCATCGCATTTCGGTGGACGGACAATTGAACGGCGGCATGTTCCTGCCGCTGACCGTCAAGGACTGGGAACTGATCCTGCCCTACCTGGAGGAAAACGAACGGCTCTTCGGCATCAAAATCGACGACCTGCTGACCGTGGACGGCCACCGGCTGACCCCGGACCGGGTCTATCGCAAAGTCGTTCCCCAGGCGGTCGGAGCGGCCATCCTCAAGAAAGAAATAGAAGAAGAAAAGATCCCCGAAGCCGAAACCGTGGGCGATCTGAACGATTAATTGACTTCCAAGGATAACCATGACCATTCGAATCACCAGAGACCGGACAAAAAAGCGCCTGCTCGACACGGTCGTTACGATGTCGGGTGCGGATCTTTCCGCCTGCTACCAGTGCCGCAAATGCTCCTGCGGGTGCACGGTGTCGGGCCGGGCGCAGTCGCCGCCTTCGGAACTGATCCGCCGGCTGCAACTGGGCGCCGGCGAGGAACTGCTCAGCAACGACCTGATCTGGACCTGCGTTTCCTGTGAAACCTGTTACGCCCGTTGTCCCATGGGCATCGACACGGTGGCGGTGATGGACGCCCTGCGGAAACTGGCGGTGGAGAAAAAGGCCGCCATCCCGGCCGGCAACGTTCCCCTGTTCAACGGCTCCTTCTTAAAGACCGTCCGGTTTTTCGGACGCACCTACGATCTGGGGCTGCTGGCGTTATACAAGATCGGCACCTCGTCCTATCTGCAGGATACGGACAAGCTCCCGCTGATGCTCAAAAAGAAAAAGATCGCTTTTCTGCCGTCCTGGAGCGCCAACCGGAAAACCGTGCGGCGGATCTTCGACCAGGTCGGCAAAGACAAGGACAGATAGCATGAAATACGCCTATTATCCCGGATGCTCGGCCGAATCCTCCGCCCGCGACCAGCATCTTTCCAGCCTGGCGGTGGCGCGGGCCCTCGGCCTCACGTTTGTCGAAATCCCCGGCTGGTCCTGCTGCGGCTCCACCCCGGGCCATCAGACGGACCGGACCCTGGCCGCGTCCCTGTCGGCCGCCAACCTGGTCCTGGCCGGGGACATGGGGCTGGATATCGTGGTCAACTGCGCCGCCTGTTTCAGCCGCCTGAAAACGGCCAACCATGAGGTGCGGAACCACCCGGGCATGCGGAAAAAAGTGGCCGAGGCCGTGGGCCGGGACTATGACGGTTCGGTACGGGTCCGGCACCTGATGGAGATCCTGCTGGAGGATTACGGCCCGGAGCGGCTGGCGGCGGCCTTGCGGCATTCGCTCCGAGGGCTGAAAGTCGCCTGTTACTACGGGTGCCTGCTGGTGCGGCCCCACGAGGTGACCGGTTTTGACGATCCGGAAAATCCCACCGCCATGGACCGGCTGGTGACCGCCATGGGCGGGGAAAGTCTCGACTGGCCGGGCAAGGTGGAATGCTGCGGCAACAGCCTCTCCCTGACCACCCGCTCCGACCTGGTGGTAAACCTGACCGATCCCATCATCGGCATGGCCAAAGCGGCGGGCGCCGACTGTATTGCCGTGGCCTGTCCCCTGTGCCAGGTCAACCTGGATCTCCGGCAGACGGATATTCACAAGCAGACCGGGCGCCGCTACGACATGCCGATCCTCTATATCACACAGCTGCTGGGATTATGCCTGGGCGTTTCCCCGGCCGGACTGGGGCTGGAAAAGCTGGTGGTTTCCCCGTCGGCCATCGCCGACCGGGTGAAGGCCGCGGACAACCGGAAAGTTCAAGGGATCTGATACGATTATGTCAAATACGGAAAACAAGAAAATCGGGGCGGTGCTGATACAGGGCGGCGGGATCGCCGGCGTGCAGGCATCGCTGGACCTGGCCAACGCCGGTTTCAAGGTGTATCTGGTGGAACGGTCGGCCGCCATCGGCGGCATGATGTCGCACCTGGACAAGACGTTTCCCACCGGAGACTGCGCCACCTGCATCGTCTCGCCCAAGCTGGTGGAATGCGCCCGCAACCTGAACATCGAGATCATGACCCATTCGCGGCTGGTCGACGTCGCCGGCGAACCCGGCCGGTTTACGGCGACCATCAGAAAATTTCCCAGCTATGTGGACGCCGCTATCTGCAATGATTGCGGCGATTGCACGCCGGTCTGCCCGGTGGAGGTATCGGACCGGTTCAACCGCGATCTGGGAAAGCGCAAGGCCATCGCCAAATATTCGGCCCAGGCCATTCCCAACAAGGCCGGCATTCTCAAGCTCGGCCACGCGCCCTGCAAGACGGCCTGCCCGGCCAACATCAACGTCCAGGGATATATTCAACTGATCAGGAAGAAGGAATACGTCAAGGCCGTCCGGCTGATCCGGGAAAGAAATCCCCTGGCCGCCATCTGCGGCCGGGTCTGCACCCATCCCTGCGAAGCGGCCTGCACCCGTGGCAAAGCCGACGCTCCCGTGGCCATCCGCCAGTTGAAACGGTTTGCCGCCGACCGGGAAATGGAAATGATCGCTTCCGGCAAGCTGTCCCTGCCGGCAGAAAAAACGCCGTCGCCGGACGCGGTTAAAGTCGCGGTGATCGGCGCCGGGCCTTCGGGCCTGACGGTCGCCCAGGACCTGGCTGACCGGGGATACGCCGTGACCGTGTACGAAGCCTCGCCCGCGGCCGGCGGCATGCTCCGCTGGGGTATTCCCGATTACCGCCTGCCGGTCAATATCCTGGATTACGAAGTGGAGTTGATCCGGCGCAAGGGCGTGGCCTTTGTTTATAACTGCCGTGTCGGCAGAGACATTTCTTTTGAGCAGCTGCGGCGCGAGTACCGGGCCGTTTTCGTGGGCATCGGCACCCAGCAGAGCACGCCCATGAAGATCAAGGGGGATACCCTGGCGGGCGTCATGCCGGGGCTGGAATTCCTCTACCGGGCCAGCACGCCCGACGACAAGCCGCGGCTCAAAGGCCACGTCATCGTGGTCGGCGGCGGGGACGTTGCCATGGACGCGGCCTGCTCGGCCGTCCGCCTGGGCGCGGCAAAGGTCACCATCGTCTATCGCCGCGGACGAAACGAACTGCCGGCGATAAAAGAAGAGGTCCGGCACGCCGAGGAAGAGGGGGTCCGCTTCGAATTTCTCACCAACCCGACAGCCTTTATCGATGACGGTCAGGGCCGGCTGGCCCGGGTGAGATGCGTCCGCATGCGGCTGGGAGACCCCGATGAGTCCGGCCGCCGCCGGCCGGTGCCAATCGAGGGCTCGGAGTTTGACCTGCCGGCCGACACGGTCGTCCTGGCCATCGGCAGCCAGCCGGACAAAGCACTTTCCGATGCGGCCCCGGAGGTCAAGGCCAACCCCCGGGGCAATGTCATCGCGGATCAGCGCGGCTGCACCGAAACGGCCGGGGTTTTTGCCGGCGGCGACATCGTCACCGGTCCGGCCACGGTGATCGAGGCGGTGGCGGCGGGCAAGCGGGCCGCGGAATCCATCGACCGCTACCTGCGCGGGGTCAAGCCGGAAACGCCCCGGTTTGAAGACACGCTCAAGCCGGTTCCCGAAGAACTGCTGCCCGAGGCCGGCGATGTCGAGAAGAGCCCCCGGGCCGTGGCCGGGGAACTGCCGGTGGCCGGGCGGGTGAAGGATTTCTCGGAAATAGAAACGGCCTTGAGCGAGCCGGAAGCCATCGCGGAAAGTGAAAGGTGCCTCAACTGCGCCCTTTGTTCCGAGTGCGGCGAGTGCGTGGACGCCTGTGAGAAGCGGGCCATCGATCATGCCATGAAGGAAGAAACCCTATCGCTGGAAGTCGGGTCCGTTATCCTGGCCCCGGGCTTCCACGAATTTCCGGCCCGGACGAAGGGCGAATTCGGCTTCGGCCGATACGCCAATGTGCTGACCAGCGTCCAGTTCGAACGGATGCTGTCGGCGGCGGGCCCGTTCCAGGGCCATGTGCTGCGGCCGTCCGACCGGCGCGAAGCCCGGCGGATCGCTTTTATCCAGTGCGTGGGCTCCCGGGACAGCCGCTGTGACAACGGGTACTGCTCCTCCATCTGCTGCATGGCCACGACCAAGCAGGCCATAGTCGCCCGGGAGCATGTCGAAGGACTGGACGTCACTATCTTCTACATGGATATCCGCGCCTTCGGCAAGGATTTCGATCAATACTACGAGCGGGCCAGAAAGCTGGACGGCATTGCCTATATCAAGAGCATTCCTTCCCGGGTCGTCGAGATCCCCGGCAGCAAAGACCTGAGGCTCCGCTTCCTGACCGAAGCGGGGATCCGGGAAAAGGAATTCGACCTGGTGGTCCTGGCCGTGGGGCTGGACCCGAAGCCGGGCGTCTCCCCGGACATGTCCGCTCTGGGCATCGAGTTGAACGAGTACGGTTTCTGCCGCACCGACCGGCTGTCCCCGTTACAGACGTCGCGGCCGGGAATTTTCGTGGCCGGCGTTTTCCAGGAACCCAAGGATATTCCCGAAACCGTCACCCAGGCCAGCGCCGCCGCGGCCATGTCCATGGAAATGCTGGCCGCAGCGCGGAACACGCTGATCGCGAAAAAGGAATATCCGCCGGAGCGGGACATCACCGACGAGGAGCCGCGGATCGGCGTGTTCGTCTGCCACTGCGGCATCAATATCGCCTCCACGGTGGACGTGGAAAGGGTGACGGCGGCGGTTTCCGGCGATCCCCATGTTGTCTTCGCCACCCACACCATGTACGCCTGCTCCGATGCCAGCCTGTCGGCCGTCCGGCAGGCCATTGTCGACCACCGGCTCAACCGCATCGTGGTGGCCTCCTGCACCCCCCGGACCCACGAGCCGCTTTTCCGGGAGACCCTGCGGGAAGCAGGGTTGAACCCTTTCCTGTTCGAACTGTCCAATATCCGGGATCAGTGCTCCTGGGTGCATGCGTCCGAGCCGGAATCGGCGACCGGAAAAGCCGTCGAACTGGTGCGCATGTCCATTGCCAGGGCCCGGCTGCTGGGTCCCCAGACGGGAGAGTCCCTGGCCATCAACCAGACCGGGCTGGTCATCGGCGGCGGGCTGAGCGGCATGACCGCGGCCCTGTCCCTGGCGGACCAAGGGTTTACGACGCACCTGGTCGAGCGGACCGGACGTCTCGGCGGGCATCTGGCCGATATCCACGGTACGCTGGAGCATGAAGACATCACGGATTTTACCGGCCGGCTGCTCAAGCGCGTCCGGACCCATCCCCGCCTGAAGCTTCACCTGAATACCGAAGTCGCCAGGATCGCGGGGCATGTCGGAAAATTTGCCGTCAGCCTGGCCGGCAACGGCAGGACCGAGGAAGTCCCCTGCGGCGCCATCATCGTCGCCACCGGCGCCGAGCGGGCGGACACCGCCGAATACCGGCTCCATGAGAACGGGAACGTCATGACACAGGTGGAGCTGGAACAGCGGCTGAAAGACGGCGCATTCGACGGATCGGCCAAAAACATCGTCATGATCCAGTGCGTGGGCTCGCGCAACGGCGAACGGGCCTATTGCAGCCGGCTGTGCTGTTCCATGGCGATCAAGAACGCCCTGACGATCAGGAAAAAACATCCCGAGGCTGATGTTTATGTCCTTTACCGTGATATCCGTACCTACGGCTTCCGGGAGAAGTATTACCGGCAGGCCCGACAGGCGGGGGTGGTGTTCATCCGCTACGATGAGAGCCGGCCGCCGGTCGTCGCCGACGATAAGGGGCTGCTGGTCTCACTGACCAGCCCGGATTTTCCGGAGCCCATCGAGATCGAGGCCGACCGGGTCGTTCTGAGCACCGGCCTGACGCCGCCGGCAGGCAATAAGATGCTGGCCAACCTGCTGAAGGTGCCGCTCAATCCGGATGGATTCTTTGTGGAAGCGCACCTGAAACTGCGGCCGGTGGATTTCGCCAGTGAGGGCATTTTCCTGTGCGGGCTGGCGCATTCACCCAAGTTCATGGATGAAAATATCTCCCAGGCCCGGGCCGCCGCCGCCCGGGCGGCCACGGTGCTGTCCCGGACCCATCTGGACGTGGGCGCCCAGGTATCGCGGGTCGACCAGAGCAGGTGCATTTCCTGCATGACCTGCGTGCATGCCTGCCCGTATGGCGCGCCGTTTGTCAACAAGGACCACAAGGCCGAAATCGCGGGGGCCAAATGCATGGGCTGCGGCATCTGCGCCGCCGAGTGTCCGGCCCGCGCCATTCAGTTGAACCATTTCGGGGCCAGGCACTTTATGGTCATGATCGACAATCTGTTCTCCCGCCATGAATCGCGGGTCAATTAAAAACGAACTCGAGAACCCTATGAAAATGTTTGAACCGAAAATTATCGCCTTCTGCTGCCATTATTGAGCGTATTCCTCAGCGGACCTGTCAGGTTCCATGAGACTGCAGTACCCGACCAATATCCGCATCATCCGGACGCCCTGCACCGGCAAGCTGGAGGTGGAATATTTCATGCGGGCCTTTGAGGACGGCGCCGACGGCGTTCTGGTCGCCGGCTGCGAAGAGGGCAGTTGTCATTTTATCGAAGGCAATCTGCTGGCCAGGCGCCGGGTCAATTACACCCGCCGACTTCTGAACGAAGCCGGACTGGAACCGGAACGGCTGCGCATGGTCAATATCGGCGCCGCCGATGCCCGCGGTTTTGTGGATATCGTCAAGGAGATGATCCAGACCGTGCGCGCTCTCGGGCCCAATCCCATGGCGGAAGGCCGAACCCATCATACTGAAAAACAGGAGATTCTGGCATGATCGTAGCGGAAAGAAAAAGCATCCCCGAACTGACGGGGATGCTGCGTGACCATAACAAGGTTCTGGTGCTCGGATGCGGGACATGCGTCACGGTGTGCCTGGCCGGCGGCGAGCGGGAAGTGAGCATCATTGCATCGGCCCTGCGGATTGCCTCGAAGCTGGAAGGCCTCAATCTGGAAGTGGAAGAACTCACTATCGAACGTCAGTGCGACAATGTCTTCATCGAATCGGCGGCGGAAGCCGTCAACCGGAACGATGTCGTCCTTTCCCTGGGATGCGGCGCCGGCGTTCAGGCCATCGCCGAGCGATTCAACGGAAAACCGGTCTATGCCGGCCTCAACACGGCTTTTATCGGCATTCTGGAGGAACGGGGGCTGTGGACGGAAAAATGCGCCGCCTGCGGCTCGTGCGTGCTGCATCAGTACGGCGGCATCTGCCCCATTACCCGTTGCGCCAAGCACATGCTAAACGGGCCCTGCGGCGGTTCCCGGGAGGACCGCTGCGAAGTCAGGCCCGACCGGCCGTGCGGCTGGCAGCTGATCTATCAGCGCCTGAAGAATATCGGGCAACTCGACCGGCTCAACCGGATCGAACCACCCAGGAACTGGGCGGCCAGTCTTTCCGGGGGAAGCCGGGTGATTGTCCGCGAGGATCATCGCATATAAAGCCGGGGCGTCAGGTCGCCGGGGTACGACGATATGGATAAAAAACAGATGAAATTATGTGTCTTTTACTGCGCCAACTGTCTGGACGCGGAGGCGCTCCGTCAGGTCGCGGTTCAATCCGGAACGGAGGAGTTGACAACGGTCAGCCTGCCGTGTTCCGGCAAGGTGAATCTTCTTTATCTGGTCAAAGCCTTCGAAAAAGGGGCGGACGGCGTTATTCTGGTGACCTGCGGCCAGGGCGACTGCCATTTTCTGGAAGGCAATCTCCGGGCGAAAAAGCGGGCGGAAGCCGTGGACGAACTGCTGGCGGAAATCGGCCTCGGCCGGGGACGGATGCGGCTGGTCCGCAATCAAGACCCAAACGGCGTGCAGCCGATCGTGGACGAGATCAAGCATCTGAAAGAATCAATAGAGGGCAGGAGATAACAACATGCAGCAGAGCGGTAATCTGGAAAAAAAGATAGCGTCGGGTGACTTTGTCATCACCGCGGAGTTTCTCCCGACGGCCGGAACGGACGGCAAGGCGGTGGAAGCGGCGGCGGAGTTCTTCAAAAAAGGGGTGACGGCCGTCAATGTCGCCGATAATCCCCATGGACCCGTTATGTCGAGCCTGGCCGGGGCGGTGATTATGGCCCGGGCCGGGATCGAACCGGTCTATCAGATAGTCACCCGGGACCGGAACCGCATCGCCATCCAGTCGGATATCCTGGGCGCGGCGGCCCTGGGCATCAACAACATCCTCTGCCTTTCGGGTCATCACCAGGCCCTGACCGGCAGCCCGGAAGCGGCCAATGTTTACGATATCGATTCGATTCAATTGATCGCCGCGGCCGCAAAAATGCGGGAGGCGGGTGAACTTCTGGACGGCACCAGAATCTCCGGCCCCTTGGCCATGCTCATCGGCGCGGTCGCCCATCCCGACCTGAAGCCGATGGAACTCAATGTTCTGCGGCTCGCCAAAAAAGTGGAAGCCGGCGCGCGCTTTGTTCAGACCCAGGCGGTGTTTGACGCGGAGGCCTTGGCTCAATGGATGAAAGCGGTCGGCAGCCGGGGGATAACCGCCAAGGCGGCCGTTCTGGCCGGAGTGCTCCCGTTGCGGAGCGCCGGGGAAGCCGAAACCCTGCGGGCAAAATACACGGACATATTGATTCCGGACGCCGTTGTCGACCGGCTCAAGGCGGCCGGTGACGCGGCCGCCCAGAGCAAAGAGGGATTGGCCATATGCCTGGAAACCATCAAAAAGATCAGATCGATTGAAGGCCTCAGCGGGATTCACATCCTTTCCGGCGGGCGGGAAGAGGTGGTGCCGGAACTGATTTTGGCCGCCGGCCTGTAATTTATTCAGAGAGAAGCGATGCCAGAAAAATATCACATTCATACCAAGCCGGTTCCCCCGCGGCTGCCGCGTATCGGGAAACACGGCATTGTAGATTGGCGTGAAGACTGCGCCCGGTGCCATAACTGCGTCAAGAAAGCCTGCGTGTATGACCGTTACCGCCAGGAGGCCCAATATATCCGCACCCTGGAATATTCGGATTTTCTGTTTTTCGAATGCATGGGCTGCCTCTCCTGCGTGCAGAACTGCACTAAAAACCTGCTCTGCCTGACGATCAATTCCGAGTACGAGAAACTGGGCAACCGCTACTGGACCCCGGAAATCATTCACAGCACCTGGCAGCAGGCGGAGACCGCTTCGGTGCCGGTATCCGGGGCGGGCTACCGGGGAAAGTTCGCTGGGCATGGTTTTGACGCCATGTGGACGGACATGTCGGAAATCGTCCGGCCTACCCGGGACGGCATCCACGGCCGGGAATACATCTCCACCTCGGTGGACATCGGCAAGAAACCGTCTTACCTCAATTTTGAAAACAACGGCGGCGCCGTCCAGTTGCCAGCGATCATCGATATCCCCATGCCGCTGATCATCGACATGAACCCGCCGGCCTATGGCCGGCCGTGCCTGGAACCTTACATCATTCAGGCGGCGGCGCAGACGGGCCTGATCGCACTCGTCGATTCCGGCAAGTGGGCCGCCATCGACGGCGACAGCCGTTTGCAGCCGATTGAGCAGTATCTGCCGCACATCGCCTTCCATCTCAACCCGGACGCGCCGGAACTGCCCCGGGCGGCTCTGGCCGGAACGAAGCTGGTGGAGATCCCGGACGGCGAAAAGGCCCTTGATACCATGGCCGCCATCAAGGCTCAATTCCCCGGCATGATCGTCTCCGTGAGGGTGCCCCTGGAAAAAGGGGGAACGGAACGGGCCGTGGCGCTGGCGGATGCCGGCGCGGAAGTGATTCACGTGGTCGCCGATTTGAACGGCGACGAGATCGGGGTGGACAACCCCCGCTTTATCAAGGACATGATCCGTGCCATTCACAAGGCGCTGATCAAGGGCGGCCGGCGGGACGAAGTGACGCTTATCGCCGGCGGCGGCATCGCCCTGCCCGAGCACATGGCCAAGGCCCTGCTGTGCGGCGCCGACCTGGTTTCCAGTTTCCTGCCGTTCATGATCGCCCTGGAGTGCCGGCTCTGCAAGAGCTGCCGGCCCGGTCAGATCTGTCCCGCGCGGATTGAAAGCATCAGTTTTGAATATGGCACCGGCCGCGTCCGCAACCTGATCGCCGCCTGGCATCTGCAGCTGATCGAGCTGATGGGCGCCATGGGCATGCGCGAGGCCCGCCGCCTGCGCGGCGATGTCGGGCGGGCCATGTTTTTCGAAGAGCTTGAGGAGGACATTTTTGGAAAAATCTTCGGTACCAGAAAAAGAACTTAACCATATCCTGCCGGCCAATACCCTCAAAACCCGGATGCCGCAGGTCGCGGTCAGCCGGGAGGTCAAGCCGGCGCCGTCGCGCTACCGCAACGAAATCGCCAAGTTTCTCATCTTTCGGTCCGACGACTGCGTCCACTGCGGCAAATGCGCCGAGGTATGCCCCTATCATGTTCACGTGTTAAAGCCAGGATACAAATACTTCGCCTCTCCCAAAAGTCATCTGTGCATCGGCAACGCCTGTGAACAGGCGGATCATTTCTGCGTCAGGGCCTGCCCGCAAAAGGCCCTGCGGATGGTCGAGAATCCCATGATCAAGGCCCTGGGCGATTACCGCTGGCCGGCGGACATGCTTCTGGCTACCTGGAAAATGGCGGAAACCGGCAGTCCGCCGCCGCCGGAGTGCGAATACGATTACCGGGTGGGCCGGTCCGAAGGCGGATTCGACCGCATCCGCTTCAAGTTCCCGGAAAAGCCGCCGGTCCCGATCCGGGATGATGAGATCGACACCGGTATTTTATTGAACCGCCGGGACGACGGCCGGCCCCGCCTGCGTATCGACGTTCCCTGGTACGGCGGCGGCATGTCCTTCGGATCGGTCAGCAACGTCACCCAGCTGGCCAAGGTCCGGGCCGCGGCCGCCTGGAATTCCTTTTCCTGCTCCGGTGAGGGCGGCTACATGGAGCGCATGCGTCCCTATGACGACCACATGATCACCCAGGTGGCCACCGGCCTGTTCGGCGTCCGCGAGGAAACCATTCAGCGGGTGCCGATCATCGAGTTCAAGTACGCCCAGGGCGCCAAGCCGGGCCTGGGCGGGCATCTGCTGGGGGACAAGAACACCCCGGCCGTAGCCAAGATCCGGGAAGCGGTGGTCGGCATCTCCCTGTTCTCGCCGTTTCCCTTTCACAGCGTCTACTCCATCGAAGACCACATGAAGCACATCGACTGGATCAAGCATGTCAACCGGCGCGCCCTGATATCGACCAAGGTTTCCACCCCGACCGACGTGGACATGGTGGCGGTGGGCAGCTACTCCGCCGGGACCCATATCATCCATCTGGACGGGGGCTACGGCGGCACCGGCGCGGCGCCGGACATCGCCAAGAAGAACATCGCCATGCCCATTGAATACGCCGTGGCCAAGGTGCACCGGTTCCTGGTCGACGAGGGCGCCCGCGACAAGGTCACCCTGATCGCCAGCGGCGGCATCCGCAACGCCCATGACATCGCCAAGGCCATTGCCCTGGGCGCCGACGGTGTCGTGGTCGGCACCGCCGAACTGGTGGCCCTGGGCTGCATCCGCTGCTCCCGGTGCTCAGCCGGCCGGGGATGTCCCCGGGGGATCGCCACCACCGATCCAGGACTGGTGACCCAGATGGAACTGGAATGGGCCACCCAGCGGATCGTCAATCTTTACAGCGCCTGGCGCCAGGAACTGGTCGATATCCTCAAACGGCTGGGCTTGCGCAGCGTCAGCGAACTGGTCGGCCGCACCGACCTGCTGATGCATCTGGACTATACCAACGACGAAGGCCGGTAGATCTTTTGCCCGGGTGTCTGCCTGGTTTCAGTCCGGAAATTCCCGCAGGGACTCGTGAATTCCCTTGTGGATTTCGTACCAGAATTCATAGGCGGCGGCGTTTTTGTCCCGGTCGAAAAAGTCGATCCAGCGGTTCAGGTCCTCGCTGGCCAGGTTGTCGACCTCCTTCTTTTTCCTGAGGAAGGTCGTTACCATGTCGATGACGCGGCCGGGCTCCCAGAAGACCGAGGCGTTGCGGCTGGCGATGCGGCCGGCGGCGAGATGGATGGATCGCAGGAATTTCTCCCCCTGGCCGAAAATTTTTTCCACGATGTCGGGAATCATCTCTTCGGCCCAGCCCCGGTGGAACCGGCACAGGCCCATGTTGTCCAGCATCAGCTCCTTAATCAGGCGGCGGGCGCACTCCCGGCCCAGTTCCCGGGGCGGCAGAAAATCACGGCCGTAGTGCATGTAATACTTGCCCATGATGGCCATGGGGGCGAAGGCGCCGGGCGTCCAGTACTGGTTGGGCACCATCCAGCCCTGGCGGGCAAAGGCGGTGTAGACAAAGCGGTCAAGTACGGCCCTGCCCTTTTCCCGGGCCAGGCGACGGGCGAACTTGCGGGCGCCGAAAGCCAGGGGCACGTTGCCGTTGTCGCGGGTCATCTGGTCCATCAGCGCCACCCCCAGGCGGGCGTTGTGCATGGAGTCTGCCACGGCGTCGAAGTTTTCCGGGTTCCAGCGGGGCAGATCGCTGACGCCCAGGTTCTCCGGGGAAAGCAGTCCCTCGTCCAGGCAGTCCATCAGCCAGGAGAGGACGCCGCCCGCGGAAATGGCGTCAAACCCCAGTGTGTCGGCGTGGTGGTTGAGCAGTTCCGCGGCCCGCTGGTCGAAGATGCCGCACAGGGGGCCCATGGTCTGGTAGGGCTCGTAGTCCTTCTTGAATTCGCCGTTTAATTTTTTGCAGACCGCGGCGCAGGGCTCACCGCAGGTGCGCTGCTGTTTGGCCTGGATGGTCTCCTCGTTGAACTGTTTCAGATAATGGTCCAGGACCAGGCGCTGGTGCAGGCTCCGGCGCTCGGACTCGTTCCAGTAGATGGTGCGGTAGTTGAAGGCCAGCAGGTTGCCTTCCATGGCGGCGTAGTTGACGCCGAAGGTGCCGCCGGTGTTGAACTTGGGATCGTAGCGGTATTTGGCGGTGGCCTCCATGTCTTTGGCCGCCATGCTGCGCTGGAATCGGTTTTCAAACCACTGGTCGGCCACGGAACGGTTGCGGAAGTCCTCCTCGATGTGGGTGCCGCCGTAGATGATCCCGACCAGGCCGTGCTCCTGGAGCAGCTTGGTGCCGAATCCGCCGCGGCCGGCCCAGGTGTCGGCAAAGGTCAGGGCGCCTTTTTTCACCGGCGCCGAGCACACGGCTCCGAAATCCGTGTACAGGGAGGCCGGTCCCACGGCCAGCACCCGCGGGTCGGTCTCGTATTTCGGCCCGAAGCGTTTCAGGGCGTGCTCCATAACGCCATACACCCCGCCGCGGCCCTGCTTCCAGACCTGGTCGGGCATGATCGGCACCAGTTCCGCCTCGATCTCTTCGCCGTGGGTGCGGTTCAGGTAAAGCAGGGAGGCCCGGGAGGATTTGCCGATGATGGAGAGCATGTCGATCCCCAGGTTGCTGAACACCAGGGCGGCTCCGCCCATGGAGGAAATGTAGAATCCGTGCCAGCAGGGCGAAATGCCGGAGAGGATCAGCCGGTTGGACCCCGGCAGGACCGATCCGGCCAGGAGCCCGGCGCCGATGTTGAGACTGTTGTGCTTGTAGGCCAGGTGGATGCCCAGGTCCACGGGGCCGAAGAAGTCGCCGACCGGATAACGATGCAGGCGGTAAAAACCGCTGGAAACGTCCAGCATCAGTACTTTGAAGGTGTGGGTGGAAGCGGTCATGTCTTATTCGGGGACACCATACTTAATTCTTGAGTAAGCATGGTGCCTCCGCCTCTCTCTTTGAATTAAGTATGGTGTCCCCGGAAATCGGCTCTGACGGGTTTCGCTTCCTCCTGCTCGTCGGACAATTCGAAAAATTGTTCCGGCAAAAAGGAGAAGGCCGACGCCACCACGTTTAAGGGAAACACGGCGCAGGCCACGTTGTATTCCCGGACCGAGGCGTTGTAGAACCGGCGGGCATGCTCGATGTTGTCGTCGATTCCCTTCATATCGGCCATGATCTGCGTGAAATGGGCGTCGGCTTTGAGGCTCGGGTAGGCTTCGACCAGCGCGAACAGGCTTTTCAATGTCTGGGTAAGCTGGTTGTCGGCCCTGGCTTTTTCACTGGGCGCTTCCGCCTTCATCGCCCGGGAGCGCAGCTCGATGACTCTGGCCAAAGTCTCGCTTTCGTGGCTGGCGTATCCCTTGACCGCTTCGATCAGGTTGGGCAGCAGTTCGTACCGTTTCTTGAGGTGGACGTTGATGTCCGACCAGGCGTTTTTCACGGCAATTCGAAGCCGTACCAGCTTGTTGTAAAGATAGATCAGGATCAGCAGAAACAGGACCACTCCGGCAACGCCGGCAATCAGTTTAACGCTCATTTTTCCCTCCTTCTTGCCCGTTTATCTCGGGGGCCGTTCGCCCATTTTCTTTTTTTGGGCCGCTTCGGCCGGGCCGATGCCTGCTTTCTTCCATTCTTCCGCCTCCGAAAAATAAAATCCCTGTGCCTGCCAATCCCCGGCTTCTCCGGCCGTGAACCCGTAGTTTTTCCAGTTGATTGAATCGCCCAGATCAAATCCCCGGTTTTTCCAGGCGGCAGCCTCTTCGGGATCATCATAGCCATGTTTGATCCAGGTGGTGGCGTGGGGCGGCTGGAAACCGCCGTTGCGCCAGCGTACCGCCATTTCCACGCCGATGCCTTCTTTTTTCCAGGCGTCTATTTCATACCCGTACATGCCGGTGCTGGCCCAGCCACGGTCCTGATAGGCTTCCCAGGCCGTCCCGGCGAGGTAGGGCAGGGCAAAGGCGGCGGCCAGG
Organism: Thermodesulfobacteriota bacterium; assembly: GCA_040753795.1. Taxonomy (NCBI): domain Bacteria; kingdom Pseudomonadati; phylum Thermodesulfobacteriota; species Thermodesulfobacteriota bacterium. The sequence goes on along the minus strand of JBFMDX010000006.1, from coordinate 6,570 downwards.
CAGGCAATGATGAGCAATTTAGCGGGCCAGGCGATTGGTTGACGATGTGTGATGTTTCTGTGCTTATTCATTTTATCATTATGCCGGGCAGGTTTTCAGGATCGGGAAGGCCGCAGCCTCCCGTTACATCCCCGGCCCGCGCTTCGCGGCGGCGGCCATGGGGCTAAAGCCCCGTTCCCGCCAGCGGGCCGCTTCTTCCGCCTCAAAACCGTGTTTGCGCCAGGCCATGGCGTCGCCCAGGGTAAAGCCGAACCGCCGCCACTCAATGGCCCGTTCCGGGGTAAAGGCATACCGCCGCCACTCGCAGGCAGCGGCCAGGTCCATACCGCCGGCCCGCCATTCGCCGGCCTCGCCGGGCGGGATGTCCATCATCCGCCAGGGCCTGGCGTCGGCGGGCTGGAACATCCTGGCCCGCCATTTCTTGGCGGTGTCCATGGAGTAGAAGCCGTTATCCCACCACAGCCGCGCCTGGTCAGGATCAAAGCCGTAGTTTTCCCAGTGTTTGAGGATGGCGATTTCTCCGAGGATGGACCCGGACCAGGGGATCAAAAACGCGAGCGTCAGGCCCAGAACCAGCAGCACCCGCGCCATCCAGGGATTGGTTTTGGCGGTCATGTTCCTTTCCCCCTATACCGATTTTTTCAGTATCCGGATAAAATCGCCGCAATGGAAACCGCCGGAAGACCCATGATACCACGTTGCCTCGTTGTTGCGTATCATTAAATTGTCTATTGTCATGCCCGCGGCCATGGCGTAGGGCAGATGGGCCCGCATTGCCGGCGGTATGAATCCGGAAATCCGGCGGCCGTCGTAATCGCTCCGCAGGAAAAGCACGTAGTTTTCCATCCGCTCGCGAACCCGGACAAAGGCTTCGGTCGGCGAACGCAGCAACCGCATGAATATAAACACCATCAGGCCGAAGGCGATCGTCAGAAAGGGAACATAAATCGCGAGCGCGGCCCAGGCGTCATTGTCGTCGATCAGATCATAATCGATAACGGCCAGGCAGGCCGCAATGGTTGCCAGGGAGATGACCAGGCCGGGCAACAGATACCGTTGGTTGGTCCGGGTGGAATCGGTGTGGCGGTTCTTCAGCAGGCGTTTGAGGGTGTATGCTCCGCCGGAGACCGACCGGGTTTTACCGCGGCGCATCAGATAAACGGTATCCCCCTGGTTGAAGATCGTAGCGTAAAACTCCCCGGCCACGTGCGGCAGAGCAGCAGGAGCGGCCGCCGTCTTTTCTATTTTATAAATTCCCTGTGATTCGGTTATCCGGATCATGCCCTGCTCCGCCAGAAAGAGCAGCTCCGCGGCCACGCTGACATGGTCGGTTTTGCCCCTTTTGCGGAGCGCCCGCAGGGTGGCCGGGTCCATGTTGTCGGGAGGGGAGAACTCGGCCATGGTGGTGTCGCCGGCTCTGGGATCCCGGCCGACCCGGTGCCAGGCGATTATATAATAGATGAAGGCGGCCGCGAAACCGCCCAGGAAGATGGCCAGGCTGGACAGGAACCGGCCCGCGCGGTGGTTGATCTGAATGAGCTGACGTCGCGGGCTTTCGCGTACAACGCCCCGGACAAATCCGACGCTGACCGCGAAGGTCATTCCCGGCCGCAACGGCCGCGTCACCGAAAAACGCGCCACATCGCCGGAAGGGGTGCTCTCGACCCGGTGGAACAGGTCCCGCCTCTGGCGCAGGCCGGCGAGACCGTCGGTGAATATGATCTCGGCGCCTTTCGGCAGGCGGACGGTAGCCGACGCCCGGCGGATGTACAGCCCTTCGGGCGCTTCCTCGACAATGCCGAAGTAGAGTTCATCGTGATGGGGTTCAAACAGGATGCGGCTGTCGGTCCGGTATTCGATCCGGAGCTGGCGTGGCCCGTCCCCGGCGGCGCCGGCGGTTGGAATCAGCAGGCGGTCATCGGAGGACGCGAAATCCAGGGGTTGTCCGTCCGCCTCCACCGAGCGGATCCGGTATGAGGGGGCGACCCAGGTGTTTCTGGCGAAACCATAGGAACTTAAGGAGAGCAGCCGGGTTGTTTTTTGCAGAGACCTGAAGAACCCGTTTTCATAAGCGCCGCCCGGGCGGTCGATGAGTGAAATTGTTTCCAGCACGTCGATGGTTCCGTCCGGATTGACGGTGATGTCGGCGACATAATCTGTGATTTCATCCGGCTTGTCCGTCGAGGCGTCATACCGCCGGAGCTCGGCGGCCGCGGGGGGAAATCCCTCATCTTTGTTCACAAAGGCTTCCGAAAGGGAAAACCCGGAATCCCGCCATCGCACGGCCTCATCAAACGAGAATCCGGCCTGCTTCCATTTGACAGCCTCGGGCAGATCCAGGCCAAACGCGCCCGACATCTGCATATCCCTGGCCGAGAACCCGGCGTCCCGCCAGGCCACGGCCGCCTCGACCTTATAGAGGCTGCGGCCGTAGGGAGAATCGCTGGTGAAAAAAAAAGGACTTTCCCGGGGGCCGTAATACCACTCCATCATGGACCGGGCGTCGAACCCGGCCTGCCACCACTGGCTGACGTCATCCGGGTAGATGCCTTTTTCCCAGAAGCTGCCCCCCTGCTCCGGGGTAAGGCCGATGGCGGCGTATTCGCCGGCCCGCAGGCCGGACTTGACGCCGTTGTCCATCCATTGTTTCGCTTCTTCGGCACTGAGGCCGTTTTTCAGAAAATCACCGGCTGTGTACACATTGGTAAGCCGGTGCCACTGGTCGGCGGCTTCGGGGCTGAACCCCTCGTCCCGCCACTGGGCCGCCCAGGCGGCAAAGATGATGCCCGAGGCGATCCACCGTTTGGATTCCTCCGGGGTGAACCCGTAGTAATGCCATTCGGAAGCAGGCGAAGGCGGTACGCCTTTCAGGTTATCATCCAGGTGGGCCGCGGCCGGAAAGGGGGCGGCCGCCAGATAAAGGCAAACCAGCAATATCGCCGGTAATAAGAAAGCTACCGGACCCCGGATATGGGGCCGGGATAAAAACAGGGATGGGTATGGGCCTGTTTTTTCCATAAACCGCCTGCTGCCGTGGGGGGTCTTTATCCCGATATCCGGCTATTTTTTGGCGGACACCACCTTGTCGAATTCATCGATGGGAAGAGCGGGGGCAGTGGCAAAGGAAATACCGAAGGCCTCGCTCAGCTTGACGGAAGCCTTCATGGCCTCGCTGACACCGGGAAACCTCGTGATCACCAAAAGGTCTGTTTTTCCCATGGTGGCATAAACGTCCACGATGGCGCCCTGGCACTGCTTGACGATCTGATTGGCCTTTTTGGTGCGGGGGGCGCTGATCTTTTTAATGGCTTCCGCTGAATACTTGCCGGTCATGATGAATGTCTGCATGTCGTGGTCTCCTTGTTTGATGTTTTGTAAAAATTGATGTTGGTCGCCATGTCATTTCGACCGAAGGGAGAAATCTCATCGTCAAAATAGTATACAAGGAGTTTCTGACAAGATCAATGAAGAGGTCTTTAACGGTGAAGCCGTTTAACCTGGAACTGACGGGTCAGCGGCTCACGGGCCGGGATTTGTTTCCGTTGACGGCCAGGCCGGCCGCGGCCAGGGCGGCAAATACGGCGCCGGCGGCAAAGGTCGCGCCGGGGCCGATCCGGCTCCACAGGGCGCCGGCGGTGACGCTGGCCAGCAGGAGGGCGATGCCGGAAACAAGGTTGAAGACGCCGAAGGCCGTGCCGCGCAGGTCTTCCGGAACCGTGTCGGCCACCAGCTTGGACAGAAGCCCCTGGGTGCAGGCCATGTGCAGACCCCACAACCCGGCGCCGGCAAAGACCGGCCAGGGGGAAGCGGCCGCCGCCAGGATGATGTCGGCGGCGATCAGCAGGGCCAGGCCGGTCAGCAGCAGCGCCCGACGGCTGAATCGGTCGGAAATCACGCCCAAGGGATAGGCAAACCCGGCGTAAAAGACGTTCATCACCATCATGACCGCCGGCACATAGGCCAGGGGCAAACCCGTGTCTTGTGCCCGCAGTATCAGGAAGGCCTCGCTGAAACGGGCCAGGGTGAAGATCGCTCCCAGCAGCACGATTCGCCAGTAGCGTGAAGGCAGACGTTTCGCGTCGGCCAGAGTCAGTGGTTTTTTGGAACCGGCTTCCCGGTGTTCCGGTTCCCGTACGAAAATGGTCAGCAGAACTACCGTGATGGCGGCCGGGATAACGGCCACCCACATGGCGCCCCTTATATTATTGGAGAGGAGGAGCATGAGTACGATGGCCAGCAGCGGGCCGAGAAAGGCGCCGATGGAATCCAGTGCCTGGCGCAGGCCGTAAGCAGCGCCGCGTGACCGGGGCGGAGCGATATCGGCCACCAGCGCGTCCCGGGGGGCGCCGCGGATGCCCTTGCCCACGCGGTCGATGAACCGGGCGGCCAGCACCCAGCCGATGGAATTTGCCAGGGGGAATATGGGTTTGGTGAGGGCCGCCAGGGCATAGCCGGACACCAGCAGGAATTTGCGCCGCCGGAAATAGTCGCTGAGAAATCCGGAAAAAACTTTGGTGACGGAGGCGGTCGCCTCGGCGATACCCTCAATGACGCCGATGGTCGTCATCGAGGCACCGAGAACCGTCGTCATGAAGACGGGCAGAAGACTGTGCACCAGTTCCGAGGAGACATCCATGAACAGCGAGCCGAACCCCAGCACCCAGATGCCGGCCGGCAGAGCCCGTAACGATGACGACTTCCCAACACTATCCCCGGGCGAGTTGTTCATGCGAATAATGTCCGCTGTTTCTCCGAAACCGGAGGCAAAGCCCCGCGCCTACCGGGGGATGTTCACATCATCCTCGTCGTAAACGCCGCTGGCCGCGCCGGCATGGCAGGCAATGCAGTTGGAATGGGAGCCGACAGGTTTCCGCTTAAAGGTGGCCGGTGGAATGCGGTGATGCTTTTCCTGGATATAGGGGACTTCCGTGATTTTGGCCGGCGTCTCTCCCTTCAGGCTGCGCATGATTTTGGACGCCAGTTCGCCGGAGCTCTCCTCGGCGCTGTTGGCCTTAAGATAATCGGAAATCATTCTTTTTGAGGCGTCGTCCACCTCGATCTTTTCGCCGAAATGATCCCTCAGGCCGGACATGATTTTTTTCCAGGAGGCCGCCGGCAGCAGTTCGGGCTGATAGGCAAGATGGCAGGTACCGCACTGCTCCTGATAGGTGGCGTCGCTGACCGGGTTGAGCGCCTCTTTCTCGCGGTCATCCTCTATGAAATATCTTTTTTCCCGGGTTTCCCGGTACCCGCTGTCCCGGTAATCGTTGTCCCGTTGTCGGCTGCTCCGGGTTTCGGTTTCCCGGGTTTCGGATTCCCGTGCTTCGGTTCCCCGGGGTTCTCTTGCCCGTGTTTCGGTTTCCCGGTAACTGTCTTCCTGTTCGTCACCGTCGTCATCAGCTATGGCCATGAAAAGGGGGCCAGTGATTAATAATAATGAAGCCAGAAGAGCCAGGATGATTTTTCCGCGTCTGATCATATCTTAATCTCCTTCCGAATAGACTGCCGGGGAGCCGGGGGCTCCGGGCTTTTCTAATTTCAAGCCTGATTATCCGATAATGTACAGGCTAATTTCCGGAAGATCAACCGGAATGGGGTCGTCTGTCTCGCCGCGGAGCATGGGCAGCCTGGTTTATGCGGAGAAGAATCCCGATTGAAGGCGAACGGATGATTCCTGGATACAGCCATTGTTTACACCCTACTGCGTTTTAAAAATAAGGCGCAATCCCAATGATTATAGATTTTCGATTGGATACTCCAAACAGCTTGTATAAGGTAAAGCGTTGAGTCCTCAATGATCGGCTTATGACAGAACCAGCGCTTGTCCATTTGCTTTCATAACAATAATTATTCAGTAAGATGCAATTAACCCTCAACTAACCCTCAACTCAACAGAGAAGTACAATAATATATTGAGTTTCGCTATGGTTTTGTCTTAGTCGCAACAAACTTGGCATAACCGCCAATTACCTTTCGAGAAAGTTTCTCTATGCATTTCAGCGTTTGCTTTAATTCTGTCAATTCCATTCCTGCTCCACGACCATGGGATAGTTGATTGCGGAGCCGAATAATATCTTTTTCGCTTATATCATCAGTTGTGATCCCAAGTATTTTTAATGTTCTTTCAATACTTGTTGAAATAAAATCCTCTTCAACTCTATCGAGTTCATCTGAACAATTTCTGATAGCCGTGATTCTCTTTTTACCGGACAATTTTTCAAGAGCCAAGTGCAACTTATTGGTAATATTCAACTGACTCTGTCGAATTAATGTTAAATTTTCAGAACGCCATTTAGCAGTGAGCTTAATAGATATTATTTCAATTCCACGGAAGTAATGGAGAAATGCATCAGAAAGGTTGCCGATGTTATCAAGCGCAAAATCTTCAACTCGATGTCCGTCTTCTAAACTTTTACATGCTCTATCAAAAATCACATCATTACTCTGCGGTGGTCCCCAAAAACTGGACAATGTGCTAAGCTCTGATTCACAACATGAAAGGAGCTTTACATGATCAAGAAACGGAAACAATACAGCCCGGAATTCAAGGCAAAAGTGGCGCTGGCCGCC